>JAGQHJ010000049.1 GCA_020431915.1 Cyanobacteria bacterium HKST-UBA04
CCCGCATGTTTGGCTGGGTGCAGGACTATGTCAACGGGGAAATTGACCAGGTGGCCCACCAGCAGGCCGGTGCCGTCACGAACCAGCGCTTTGGCGAAAAGGCCCTGGTGGACAATGCCCACTTGTTTGCCAACAGCATGGTACAGGCGGGCCTGCGGCTGGAAGACAAAACCGGCTTTCTCCCGTTTTATCCGTTTATCAGCAAGCACGACCAGGTTGAGGAGCGGACGGCTGTTGCGCTGGCTCGTACCCCGGAAGGGTTTGTAGGGAAGCTCGATTTGAAGCAGGCCGGGTCCGAGTCGCCCCTGTATATGCTCAAGGTGTATCGAGGCAATGAGTACCAGTATATTCCCGATCCCTTCTCCCTGCACCAGCCCATGGACGTGCATGGCCCGAGCCAGGTGACCCGGCTGGATTACCCCTGGAGCGCCGAAAGTCGTGCCTTCTGGGATGCCCCCAAGCATCAGGGGCGTTTTATGATTCACAAGCTGCATGTGGGGGCGTTTACCCCCGAAGGCACCTTTGATGCTGCCCTGAAGAAAATGCAGGCCTTGAAGGCTGCCGATCGCTTTAACTATACGGCCATTGAGTTCAACCCCGTTCAGGAGTTTCCTGGCGACGCCAACTGGGGCTACGATTTTGCCTACCATTTTGCAACCGAAAACAGCTACGGGCCGCCCAAGGACCTGCAACGCCTAGTGGAATGGTGCCATGAGAACGGCATTGCCGTGATGTTCGATCTGGTGTTCAACCATGTGGGCGGCGAAGGCAACTACCTTAATGCGCTGGATCCGGCCATTATGAACAACGAAGCCCCGCTGGGCGGCAAGTTGAACTGGCAAAACAAACCGGGTGACGTGCCGCTCCAGATTGCCCGTGATACGGTGCGTCACATTATCGAGAACTTCCATGCCGACGGTGCCCGGTTGGATGCCACCTATACCGGTTTTGGCAACGTGGTGGAAAACTGGGTCCTGCAGGACCTGGCCCGTTATATTCGCCAGCCGGTCAACCAGGGCGGGTTGGGGCGGTCGCAATTTTTCATGGTCCACGAAGACTACCGGCCCGACAAAACCGTGGTAACCCGTTCGCCCGATGCCGGTGGCAACGGGGCCAATGCTCGCTACGATGACGAAAGCATGGTGGCCCTGCGCCAGTTGCTGGCCCAGGTTAACCACCATTATCAGGTTTCGCCCCAGGATGCCGGGGTGGCCATTTTCCATCACCTGTCAACCAGCCCCGAGCGCGATACGATGTATGGCCCGATGGAAGGCTTTGTGCGCAGCTTCCAGGGCCATGACATTATTGGCAACCGCGACAACAGCAACCCCGGTCGGCGTATCGTGCCGCAGCTTCTGGAGGACGTGGTTAAGGACACCAACCGGGAGTCCTTCGAGGTGCGTAACCGTCGGGCGTTCAAGCTGGCCCAGATGGGGTCGATCATCAATATTCTGCTGCCCGGTGTCCCCAAGCTGTTTATGGGCGAAGACTTCGGTTCCCAAAGTCCCTTTTATTTCATGAAAAGCGGCTTTAACCTGGCCGACTACATGGGGGCAATGCTTGACCGGGCGCTGTCGGGCGATGGCCCCCGCCCGGAGTACGACATGTTCCCGGTGATGGGCAGCAGTCATCCCGATGTGCTTAAGGCGTCCAAGCTGGACTGGTCAGTGCTGCGCGCCGGCAGTTACGAGGACCACTACCAGCAAAACGTCCAGAATGCCCTCAAGCTCAGGCAGGCGGTGCCGGCTTTGTGGCAGTCCCAGTGGACCTTTGTCCAGCATGAGGCCGGCTACCAGCATCACTTTACGGATCCCGATCAGTACCGCTTCCTGTACCAGCCACAGCCCGGTGTGATGGCGGTTTATCGTCGGGGCCGTACCATGCAGCCCCGACGCAACGGCAGCGACATGCCGTGCGCTTGCCATATTGCCACGGATCCCAAGCACCCAAGCGAAGTCGTTATTTTGGCCAACTTTAACGGCCCGAATACGGGTAATGGCAAACCCTCGATTGACGTCAACCTCAATACCCTTAACGGCGCCATTCCCGGCCTGCCCGAGCAGCCTGCTCATTCAAGACCGGCCGATCACTGGCAGTTGTCCTATGCCACCAACCCCTATGCCGGCCTTCATGGCGACACGGTGACCATTCCCGAGCACACTATTGTGGTGCTTGAGTCGAAGGGGACCCGTAAACAATCCGAAGCGCTGCTGGGCCCGTCGCTGTTGCAACGCAAGGGAGACCAAATCCTACCGGCCGAGGGTCAGATGCCCTTGCAACATGATGATTTGGCCGACCATTTTGTCCTGCTGCCGACCCCAGGTGCGGAATACGAGCGCGTGTAACACCGACACACACACATACTACGCACACAGGCGCGTCGCCTGTGTGCAGGCGTTTTTAGGGGACTGCTTAAGAGGCGCCTTGTGTTTGTTTAGCGGCTACCCGTCAGCACCTTGGCTTTAGGGGCTTTAGGAGCTTGTGCGGCTGCTTGGTTTTCGGAGACCGTCACGGGCACGGGCTTGATTTGGTTGACCTCGCGCTCGTTGGGCATGGGCACCACATCCCACACCAAGCCGAGGCTTCGAAACACGGTAATCAGGGCGTAGGTGACGTCGTATTCCCACCATTGGTGGCCGCTTCGGGCCACGCGCTGCTTGGCGTGGTGGTTGTTGTGCCAGCCCTCGCCAAAGGTCAGCAGGGCCACCCACCAGTTGTTCAGGCTGTCGTCACCGGATTCGTAGGTTTTGTAGCCCCAGCGGTGCGTGGCCGAGTTAACCAGCCAGGTGCAGTGCCACACCACCACGGTACGAACGTAGCCAACCCAGACAAAGGCAGACAGGGCCACGTAGGCATCCCAGATGAGCCAAGCGGTTGCTGCAATGGTAAGGTTGGCCAGAATGCTGACGGTAATAAAATGCTTGTCCATCCACCGCAATACGGGGTCTTGGGCCAGGTCGGGCACCATGGCGCACACTTGCTCGTGGGTGGCCAGTTTGGGGTGGTTAAAGTGAAACCACAGCACATGGCTCCACAGGAAGCTTTCTCTGGGCGAATGCGGATCCATTTCCTTGTCCGACTCGCGGTGGTGCAGGCGGTGGTGGGCACACCACCACAGCGGGCCGCCCTGCAGCGCCATGCAGCCGATGGCGGCGGTCAGGTACGTTAGCCACTTGTTGGCCTTAAAGCTTTTGTGGCTCAGCAGGCGGTGATAACAAAAGGTAATGCCCCAGCAGCCGGTCAGGTAGTAAAAAACCACGGCCAAGGCCAAACCCGGCCACGAAAAGACAAAGGGGGCCGTCAAGGCCACGAGGTGAACAAAAATGCTGCCAATGGCCGTGGGTAACCGGAACGTGTCGGCCGTGGCGCGGGGAAGTACTAATGCCATTGAAGAGTCTATCCTTACGAGGTTATGGGGTGATGGGGGAGGTTAGGTACGGTATTTACCGTACTATCAAGCAAAAACGAGGCGAAGGCTTCTCATTGGGCAGGCGCTGTTGCCGTTTTGACCAGGGGCCACCATAACCTTGGTTTGCTGTGGTTTATGAACCGAAGGCCTGAAATGCTGGAATACCGCCTCTAGTTACCTTATTATAGGGACACATGTCTTATAACACGAATGAGGTTTCTTGGTTACTCTTGTAACGGTCTTGTTCCGTGTTAGAAGCCCCCAGTGACGAAGGGATGCCCTTCCATGGCAAGCTTGCGCAAGGGCACACGCAGAGGATTCCTCCTATTGACGCTGCTTAACAATCCCGGAGACCCCAAGCCGCCGATGGCTCCCTTGTGTGACATCGGGGTGTTTTTTGGTACGTTTGACGTCTTTCACAAGGGCCACTGGGCCATGGCCCAGGCGGCTCTGGACGAGGCGGGCCTGAAGCACCTGGTGGTGATACCGGCTTTTTCTCCGCCCAACAAATCGGGCGCGGACGGGCCGGTTCCGGCACATGCGTATTTTCATCGCTTGGCCATGGCCCGCCTGGCATGCGCTGCCGATGCCCGTATTGCGGTCAGTGACCTGGAAGCCTGCCTGCCCACCCCCTCGTACACCATTGCCACGTTGCGGGCCCTGTTTCCGGGGTTTGATGACTTTGATCCCCATCGCATCGCTTTTTTGGCCGGCCTGGATACCTATCGGTCATTGGGGCAGTGGAAAGAGGCCGCCGTGCTGATTCGGCAGCTCCATTTTTTGGTGGTGCCCCGCCACCAGGCCGACGTGCCCCGGCAGCTTGAGGTGCCCGGTTACAATAAGCCCTTGCCCACGTCGGTGCAGGTTATCGAGTCGTTCCGGGACGATGCGGTGTCGGCCAGCCATCTTAAATCGGTGTGGGCACAGCAGCAGTCTGCCAGCGAGCTGACCGAGTGGGTACCGGAAGCCGTGGCACAGTACATGCAAACCTACCTGCTGCCCCGTCAAGACATGGCTGCTGCTGGCGTGGCCGACGAAGAGGAAGCATGCCAGGGACAGCTGTCCCTGCCTCGCTAGGTAACAGCTGTCCCTGCCTCGCTAGAGTCAGGGCATCGCGGCTATTGGCTGGTGAGGCGTTCGAGCTCGGCAGCGAGCATGGTCGAATCCAGAACGTAGTGGTTGGGAATCTTGTACAGCAGCCGATGGTTCGTGTCGATGAAATACACCGACGGGTAACCCCGCACGCGGAACTGGTTGAGAATCTTGGAGTTGTCGGTGCGCTCGGCGTTCATCATCACGAAGGTCAGCCGATCGCCATAGGTTTTTGAAACCGTGTTCAGGATCGGGGTGGCCTTTTGGCAGTAACCGCACCAGTCCACGTAAACCTCAAGCAGGATGGGCTTGTCGGGGGTTTTTTTAATGGCCTGGTTCAGGGTAATGCCGGGGTCGTAAACAGAGGGGAGGGGGCCCTGGCTTAGGCCGTCTGCGGGCATGGGCTGAAAAAACACCCAGCCGAGCAAGGCAAAAAGCAGCATGGCCAATGAAATGACGTGCTTCATAGAACTGAACTTCAACACCTTTAGGTTCAGAGACAAACGGCTCGGATTAAAACAACCATTAACAGTGTGTTCCGGGTGGCAGCGAGGGCGCTAAACAGAGCGCTGACAACGGTTCTTATTGCTGTGTTGTGGCGCCTAACACCTGCCTGGACTGAATTTCCCCAGTATCACCGTCTGTAAACAAACAGACGAATGCAGACTGTCCTTGGGTCGTTCGGTTTCTGGCACCCCGTTCAACCAGCGAACGGGACGAATCAAAGAAATCAACCTCAGTGTAGCAGTGTTTTTAAAAGATGGGTAGCACCCAATTTTTCAAGAGCCCCAATAGGAAGCTGTATAACCTGTCTTGTAAAAGACAGGCGTTTTTAAACGCCGCTTGTTATGGCTTGGTTCGGGTTTGGGCCAGGTGGCGTGTGGGGACATTAAAAAAGAAGCCAAAAAGGGGAGAAAAAGAAATAAAGAGGGGGGAATAAAAACGTTTATTGGGGGAAAGAACGATAGAATAAAACCTGGGTGGGACGCGTGCGGGGACAGTGGTCGAAACAAGTGTCGAGGCACGTGTTTCCATGGTACTCGCCCCGCATGGGCGTCACCGGAGGGTCCATAGTCAAAAGGCACTTTGTGCTGGCTTTAGAGGTGTTGTGTTGGTGGGGCAAGGGCTGTTGGGTGCTCTCGGTTGACAAGCCCACTGACCAGCCCAGTGTGTTGTTGTGAATCCTGTTTCTGTTTCCTGTTAACGGGTTGCACCACCATGGGTACTTGGGAGAAAACCTGCGGAGAAAATCTGCGGAGAAAACCTGTGCCGTGTTGCCTCACAGAAGCGGGCTTAACCGCTTGCAAACGGTTGCACCGATGCCTTGCCGAAACACCCGAGAGATCGACGGACGTCTATCGGCGTGCTTGCAAGAACGGGGATATAAAGCCCTGTGTGCGAGCGAGCGCGCGTGCGCATACGGTTGAATCGTTGCATGTTTGCGACTAGCTACTAATCGGGTGGGTGGTTCAAAACGCTTGCTACGGGGTGCCTGCCACAGCACGGAAACGCACAAGCGCGGTTACCCTGTTCGACACTTTACCTTGGTCTTACACCTTCTAACGAATCAACGCACGCTCTGGATAATTGGGTCAAGTGAGTTACATGGGTATTAACACCACATGCCCAAAATTTGTTGCTAGCTGCCATGCAAGCTTAATCAAAACTTTCCAATCGGCGCCGCTGTCAGTCGGCCGGAGCCTGGTAGATAAAATCGCTACAGGGCAGGGATTTGCGGTGTTAGCGTGATGTCTTCCACGAGCACGCGTTCGGGTTGTTCAAGCACATAGCGCACACAGGCCGCCACATCCTCGGCTGCGAGCATGTGATCATGATCGGCCTGGACCTCGGGTTCAATGGTTTTCCATAGGGGTGTGTCAACGGCACCGGGGTTGATGCTGACCACCTTGATATGGTTTTGCCGCTGCTCTTGCCGTACGGCTTCCGTAACGGCGCTTAGGCCAAATTTCGAGGCGCAGTAAATACTCCAGTACGGGTAGGTTTGTCGGCCGGCAATGGAGTTGATGTTGATGATGGTGCCCCCGCCCTGGTTGACCATCAGGGGAATGGCGGCTTTCATGAAGTAGATGGGACCACGCAGGTTCGTGTCGAGGGTGGTGTCGATTTCCTCGACGCTGATTTCCTGCAGGAGCTGTATCTTGCCGGCCATGCCCGCGTTGTTCACCAGCACATCCAGGCGGCCGAATTGGCGCTGGACTGTTTCGGCGACCGTCTGGACATGAGGCCAATCGCTGACCGAACCGGCACAGGTAACGATCTGCTGCGAGGGAGCTGCCTTGAAGGCGTGCAGCTCGGTGGCCAGCGTGTCGAGGTCCGCTTCGTGTCGAGCGGTTACAACAAGGTGACAGCCGGCCTGGGTAAGGGTTGTGGCCACGGCCCGGCCAATACCTTTGGTGGCGCCGGTTACCAGCGCCACCCGATCCAGCAGTGACGGCAAACGGGATTCAGATTCAGGCTCAGGCATGGGAGACTACCGGTTTCTGGGTGGTTGAAGCCGTGGTGTTTTTTAAGGGCGTGTCTTGCAGCAAGGCTTCAACATCCACGTCCACCCAATGGGCGTCGTTTTCGAACAGGCGCAAAGCCTTTAGTCGTGCCGGGGCACAGGCTTCGGCAATGGCCGGTGCAAGCTGGTGGGCAAAAGCTTGGACCACCTGCTCGGCAGTGGAAAGCTGTCCGGCCAAAAAGGCCACATCCCGTTCCAGGCAGCGGTGATCCACGGCGTCAAGGATGACGCGCTGCACCACATTGTCAACGGTTCGGATGTCGGCAACCATGGCGGTTTGAGGGTTGGGAGGGCCGCAGACCGTGACGTGCAGGGTGTAGTTGTGGCCGTGCAGGCGGGTGCAGGGACCAAACAGCCGCAGGTTTTCGGCTTCGTCCAGCTCGGGGTTCCAAAGCTGGTGGGCGGCGCTAAACGTGTAAACGCGGGTTAAAGCCAAGGTGGGCGGATCCTGTGGGTTGTCTGACATTGGATCCGAGTAAAGCATGAATAATCGCGGGTTTTCAATGGTTTTTAAACGCTTCAGGCTCAGGCCGATTTGGGCCAACGGGGCCCGCAATTGTTGGGCCACAAAAACCGTGATGCTTTCGAGGGTGGGCAGCCGGTTCTCGAAAAAGGGGACCTCCTCGTTCAGGTGCTTGTGGTCGAGGTGGCACAGCACGTGCTGGTGCAGCAGGGTATCGAGATCGGCAAAATTGATGATAAACCCGCTTTTCGGATCGATGGACCCTGCCACAGTGACCTCTACCGTATAGTTGTGGCCATGGCCATGGCGATTGGCACAGCCTTCAAAACGTTGCCAGTTTTCTGCCTCGGACAACCCGTCGAGCCAGTAATAATGACTGGCACTGAAGGAGACTTGCTTGGTCAGCTCAACCGTTACAGGCATTGGGGGTACAGTTCTCCTGCTGTCGGGGCTCGTCAAGGCAGGTCGTTGGCAGGCAATGGCGGGGTGGCTGGTGTTGGTTTCAACCGATTTTCATAGGCCCATGCGTTGTGGCCATGGATACTTTCCAGCGCCTCCACTTCTACCTCAAACCCGGCAATGGCCGGTTGGGCTTCAAAGGCCGCAATGGTGTCGCGCATCACATCCTCGACAAACTTGGGGTTGTCGTACTGCCGTTCGGTGACGTATTTTTCATCAACCCGCTTCAGGATCGGGTAGACCGGGCACGAGGCACAATCGTCAATCAATTGAGCCACGTCTTCGATCCACACGATGGGTTGGTCGTCATCGACATCCAGTTGTATCTTGGTGCGTACCAAGGTTCGTTGGTTGTGGGCCCCATAATCCGAAATTTCCTTGCTGCACGGGCAGCAGGTCGAGATGGCGGCTTCCACGCCCATCAAAAAGCTGTAACGGCCGTTTTTCCCCCCGTCCAGCCGGGCTTCGAAAAAGCATGGGTACGCCATGGGGGCCGCCAGTTTGGTGACGGGCGCGGCTTTATCGATGAAATAGTCAAAGTCAATACGGATGTGGGCCGACTCCGCCTTTAACCGTGCCTGCATTTCACCCAGAAAGGCTTTCAGGTTGTGGCTGAAGGATTGCTCCCGACTCCATTCGGCCAGCAGAATGACAAAACGCGACATATGGGTGCCCTTCAGGCGTTTGTCCAAATGGACACTGAGGGCCACCTTGGCGTGCACCGATTGTGTCCCGCCGTGCTTCTCAAGCAGGGTCAGCGGAATGGCCACCCCTTTTACACCGACCTGCTGCAATTGTATCCCGCGATCGTCGTGCAGGTTCTGCACGTCGGTCAGGGCATCGGTTTGGCCGGTAGGGGTGTTGGAGATGGCATTCATGTCAAGCGGTTCTTGCGGTTCTCGGGGTTGTTGGGGGCCATGTGTCCCCATACTATAGCCCAAAAACCCCTGTGGTTTCATGTCTGCCGGGTGTAAACCATTGTTTGCCCCTGTGAAATGGGCTAACCACCAAGGCCTTGGGATTCAATCATTTCTTGAAGTTCTGGCCAGCAAGAGGTACAGCCGTTGCCCGCTTTGCAAACAGCCGTTAAATCAGCCACATTGGCAGGCTGGTGGGTTAGTATGGCCTGCATAATTTCGCTTTGCCGGATACCGAAGCAAAAACAGATGGTGGGATCACCGTTTTCTGTTTGCCCGGTCATGGTTTCAGGAACCGGGTATTCGGGCGCCATCGGTTCGTCACCATCGGGCGCGGCAGCGGGTAGAGGGGCCGACGGCGGCGACGGTGGCGGGGTAACCGGGGGTTGGGTGGAATCGGTAGGCATGGGGGGGCGGGGCACGGTCGCAGGTTGTTTGAGGGCAGGGGTGGTGTGGTACGGTAAACACACGCACACACGCCGACCACATGGTACGCGCCAGGGCGTGTCCTTCTATTGTACCCGGCATTGGAACCCACCCCCATGATCGACGCGATAAAACAGGCCTTTGAGACGATGGTTCTTGCAGAATCGGGGCCGCTCTACGATCGCTTGACCGCTTTTCGATCGTGGTTTAATGCCCACGTGGCCAACTACGAGCTGTACCTGGAAGACGAATGGTATGACGGGTACACGGTTATCGAGTACCTGCTGCGTTCCCTCGACACCTTAAGCAGCTCGGTGGCCCTTGCCGGTGACCGGTACAGCAACCAGCGCGATGCCAAGGGGGTATGGCATCTGGGGACCTACCGCGACACGGTGTGGCTGAGCGTCGCTACAGACACGACTACGGATACAGACACGCACGTTTGGGCCGTGATACAAGCGTTTTTTGAGGAAAACGGCCCCCCGAATCCGAAAATATAGCCGGTGCCGTGGAAAAACAGTTCTGAATGTCCGAAAAATAAGACTAGGACAGGATATTGGCCTTGCGGGCAGGGGCGTGATGGGTTATACTACAGATAACGGATTTTTTGTTGCTTGTCCCGATCCTACAGGCCTTGGTGCCTGCGTGCATGGGTCATCCCCCACTTGATGCCAACGGGTCCGGTCAAGTCTTACTTGCAAATTAGCACCACCCAACGGCTTTCGGCTGTCGAATGAAACACTCGACGGTTGGTGGCCTGCATAGAGTACGTCGATGTCGCCCCTCAAGCCCTCACGAAGGCCCCACGAAAGGACGCTGCCAACCCCATGCCTGAGCGTTTGCGTTTAAAGGAGCTGGTGCGCCAGAAGAATCTGGGTACCATGAAAGACTTGTGCGATTTAGTGGATGTTGATTACCAAACCATGGCCAACTGGAACCAAGGCCGTGCCTTTCCCAGCCTGAAACGCACGTTGCAGTTGTGTCATGTGCTAGGCTGTACCGTTGAAGAGCTGGTGGAGTTTAAAACCGACGACGAAGCTTCGTTGATGAGCTTTCAGTTGGCGGCCGAAGCCGGTTTGAACCGGTGGATTCGGTACGTGCAGCTCCACCAGGGAAACCCCATGCAGTGGAACCATTTGATTCAGTTGACGCTCCACCGTTTAATCTAGGCAATCCGTTGCATGTTGCCCGGCAGTATCCGCCGTCGGGCAGGCGGCAACGGTATAATACACATGTGGGGGCCTCTACCCAAAAAGACGTTCCCGAAAAAACGTTCCCGAAAAAACGTTAGTGTGCCATGGCTTGTTGTTTCCCCCTTTTCTCGATGAAGATTGGATATGAGTAACCGCACGTACCTGCAACCCTGCCTGTTCCAAGACCAGATTGTCCGTTGGCCCGACGGGGCCATGCCGATCCGGGTTTATATCGCGCCGTTCCACTGGTACGAACAAAGCAAGCAACAGGAAGCCAACCTGTACCGACAGCTGGTTCTGAGCGCCTTTCAGGTGTGGTCGCAAGCCACTGGCAACAAGGTGCGCTTTCAGTACGTGACGGAGTACCGCGACTCGCAAATCGACGTGAAGTGGCGACGCATCAACCGGCGATCGCTTGGCGAAACGCACTACGAGCATGATGCCCAGGGGCGCATGTTCAGTTGCACTATTGAGATTGGCATTACCGATGGCCTGACCCATGCGCGCTACGAGGATACCAACGAGGTCAGCCACACCATCATTCATGAGGTGGGCCATGCCCTGGGGCTGATTGATCACAGCGAGGACCCGCGCGACATTATGTACGTGCCGCACCAGTACGGGGTGCATACCATTTCGCCGCGCGATGCCGAAACGATGAACTGGTTGTACAGCTTGCCGGTGGGGTTCAACTACAAGGTGGCCGCCAAGCAGTACGGCATTAACAAGTCGGGCTTCACAATAAACGACCTGATTGATGCCCTTCAGGCCAAGATTACCGGCAAGCCGGTGGACAGTGGCAACGATGCGTCGGTTCCTGAAGCGCCGGCACCAGCACCAGCATCGGGCTACCCGGCCAACCAGCCCCACATCCTTAAAACCAGCAGCCTCGACGAGCACCACGAAATTTTAAGCCAGATGGGCCGCTTCAACATACACACGCAAAACATCAAACTAACCCGGCAAGACACCGTGGCCCTTAACCCGCAGCGTCCTACGCCCATTGGCCAGCCTCGGCCCATGCCTCGGCGCGGTACCCCCCGTCATCCCGACGAGGTGTCTGGGGGGGAGGGGTAGCGTTCAATCGTAGCCGGGACGGTGGTTTAATACCCCAGTTCAATCGAGCCGTCGTCGGGGTTGTGGGTGATGCGAACCGGTTGGTGTTCGGTGGCACCCCAGTGCCCCTTGTTCACGGCATTACCGTCAACCGTTACCGCAACGTGGGGCCATGTCCTCGGGGGTTGGCTTAGAACCGGGTTGAGGGTTGTGGTGGCATAATACACGGGGCTGTAGTTGGTCAAAACAAACGCGCCTGGTTTGTTCAGCCATTCCAGTTGCTCGGCCAGGGCCTGCCGGTATTGGGGTTTTAGATGATTGTGGTCGGCCAGCTGCTGCAGGCGATCCTTGGCGGCATGTGTTTTGCCCAGTTTGAGGTGGGTGTGGGCGGCAAACAACCGGGCTTCGTCGCGCAGTGCGGCTGGCTCGGTGTGCGCATCACACAAGGCTTCGAACTGCCGCAGTGCCTGGTGGTAGTGGGCTTGCTGGTAGTCAAGCATGGCCATCAAGAACCGAAGCTGCACGTCGTCACCGTAGACCTCGATCAGGGGTGAAAAGGCGGCCCGTGCCGTGTCGTATTTTTGGGCACGGAAGGCCTGCAAGCCTTGCTGGAGCAAGGCGCGATGGGCCCGGGCATCGGCTACGCGCATGCCCGTTGGGTTGGTTACCTGGGCGTGTTGCGCATACAGTGCCTTGAGGGTGGCCACGTCGCGCGGGCTGATGTGGCCACTGTTGCTACTGTCACCGTTGCCGTGTTTGGACATGACATCGTCGGGGTAAGGGCTGTGGCCGTTAATGCCCAGGGCATGGCCGAATTCGTGCAGCAGGGCGGTCTGGATCTGGAGGGGCGAAAAGGGGGTACCATCGGGCTGTGCCAGCACAATGACAATGCGGTTCTCCACCATCATGTGCGTGAAGGTCTGGATATGGCTGACGCCCCCGGCTTGGCGGGCGCTGGCGTGGGCAGCATCATCGGGAAATTTCGAGGCGAACTGCACGAGGATATCGGCGTCCTGTGCATCAAAGGCCGGTTCCAGGCGCAACGGTACCTGGCCTTCCAGCGCGCGGTTCCACTGGGCCATGGCCCAGTGGGTCAGCAGGGCGTGGTGGTTGGTCCATTCCGGTAGCGGTTCAGGCTGCCGGTCTGCCGGTTCTTCGTAAACCCGAACGATGGGCGTTTCATCGCTGAAGCGAATGGTGGGCTGGTTCAGGCTGACCGTGTAGGTTGATTCGTCTGCGGCCCAACCGATGGCAGACGGTAAGGCCACCAGTGCCATGGTTGCCAATAGTCTGAAAGCATACTTCCCAAGTCGTTGCATACATCCGCGCCCTGTTTGTTGGGTGCTCAACCGAGCGGCTCTATCCATCAAGTGTTGTTAGACAATATTGTAGCGTGATTTTTGAAAACAGGCGTGGCTTCTCGCGTGTGTGTGTAGCGCTACCGAACCTGTTGTGCCTGGCTGACAAGTTGGCCCAGGCGGCCAACAAACTTGACCTGGAAGCGCCAGTGATTGAGCAGATCCTGCAGGCTTTGCTGCACGGTAATTTGTGGTGACCAACCGGTAGCCTGGCGAAACTCGGCGCTGTTGCCGTAAATCGATTCCGGCTCGGGGTGCGCGGGGGCCATGTCCCGAAACTCGATGGGGGCCGTGGTCTGTTGCTTAAGCATGGTACAGAGTTCCTGCCGGCTATGGCGCTGTTCGCTGGTCAGCACGTAGACCTTGCCGGATTCACCCCGTTCGGCCAGCAGCCACAAACCGCGGGCAACGTCGCGTACATCGGTCCAGTCGCGCTTGGCGCTAATGTTGGGTACCCGAACCAGGGGCGAGCGTTGACCGGTTTCGGCTTCGGCAATCTGTTTGGCAATGTGGCTCAGCAGGAAGAGATCGGGCTGGTTGGGGCCAATCAGGTCAAAGAGGCGGACACGGACGGTTTGGATGCCATAGCCGCCATAGTATTGCTGGGCCAGCATGTCCTGCAGGGCATGGCCCATACCAAGCGGGTTGATGGGGGCAAAACCGGTTTTTTCGGTGGCCGGTAGCTGGCTTTCGCTGGTCATGCCGTAAATGTGGTTGGACACGGGCACCACAAGCTTTGTATCGCTGTTGATAAACTTGATAGCGTTGAGCAGGTTCAACTGCATGGTCAGCGCGTTGAGAATGGTGGCGTTGGGCGACATCCAACTGGCCGGCATATGGCTTTGGCCAGCCAAGTGAAAAATAAGGCTGGGGCGAATGCGGTTAACCAGCTGCATGACGCTGTCGTAATCGGTCAAATCGCTTTCAATCAGCTGGATGCCGTTGGGTAACTCCGTAATGCGGTCAATGGTGCTGCGCCAGCGGGTCGTGCCAAACAAATCCAGCTGCGGCATATTGCTGGCCAAATACTCTGTTAAGGTACGGCCAATAAAGCCCGTAGCACCGGTAATCAGTACGCGGGGTTTTTCGGAGCCAGGCGGTGGCGGCGCAGAGCCCTGAGTCGGATCCGGGTGGGGCAAGATGATTTTGTCCTTCTGCCAACACGTTTGCCAAGAGACGGCCCCCCGCTAAGGGGCAAGTAAGATTTCATCATAAGGCAAAGGGTTTATTTCTGACAATCCTTAGCCGTGTTTGACGGGTAAAACACCAGCAAGGCCCTTGGTATACCGGGCTAGGGTATTCCAAGGGCCTGCAAAATTTATGGGTTAACCGAGACGCTTACTCGAACATACGCGCAATATGGGTGTCTTTAACAAAGCATTGCCCGTTCCATCGGTATACGGCCAAGGGATGGCGACGATCGATTTCGAATTGCCGCACCACGACTTCTTTTTTGCCATCGCCTTCCAGGTCTTCAACGACACTGGTAACGTAGCTGGGCAGGTCGGCCATAATTTCATGGGTTTTGCCGTCTTGAAGCTGCACCAGGTACGGTTGGCCCGTGCCTTGCTGGAAGAAGTTAACGGAGTCGTTCATCCCGTCCCCGTTTAAATCTGCCGTGCGCGAACGGACCAGGTTTTTGATGTCTGCCGATGTACGGCTCGGGTCGCATGACACGGAAGCCGGATCAAACGTTGTGCCGGCATTTTCCATAGCCTGGCTGTCGGCCCCGATGGCTCCCAGGGTGGTCGAGCCGTAGGGAACCAACATCAGCGTCACATCCTGGCGCCGCAGGCTATCGTAGGCTGGAAAGCTTTTCAACTCGTCGAGAATGCGGTTGTAGTTTTCCCACAGGTTGGGTTGCGGGTCGCTTTTATTGAACAACAGGGCATCTTTCAACTTGTAGCCGACATCGAGCTTGCGCTGGTTTATGTCTTGCGGGCTGGCGTGATCGAAAAACCGGTCGGCGTCAATTTGGGCCAGGGCATAGGCCAGGCTGGTATAAGGCAGGGCCAGGTTGTCATTGGCTTTGCGCAGGAAAAACAGACCGTTCTTGTTGGCATCAAAAACCAGCTCGGCGTAGCCAAAATCAAAATAGGTTTTCGGGTCGGTGTTGCTGGCCTGGTAACGGCTGTTGAGGCCATCCATAAAGGTTTGGCGCTGTCCGGCGTCGCCCCCGAAGTTCATGTACGCCTGGCGGATGGCTTCCATATGCAGCGCCAGATCGTCGGTTGCGCTAATAAACGCCAGGGCCGGTTCGGCAGCTTGGCAGGCCGTGGCCAGGCTGTCGGCTTGCGGATACCCACTGACGTCGAGTGCCAGGCTGCGCAACAGCATGCTTGAATCACCCAGCTCCTGCTTACTGGTGTCGGCTTTCAGAAGGGGTGCAGCTTCCATCTCGTTGGGCATGGCTTCCGTTGCTGCCGGGCTGCTGGATTGAATCATGGTGTCGGCGCTTCCCTGGTCTGCCGGGGCATAGGGATCCATGGGGGTAATGTCCTCGGCCATGGCAAAGGGTGCGGCACCCAGGGCCATACTTAGTGCGAGAGCTGCCATGAACGACGTGGCTGTCGCCTGTTTGGCAAATTGCAGGTTGGGAATCATAACGACCTCCTGAATCTTTATCCTTAAAAGTGGTGTTCAAACATTGCAAGCCCCTTGGTCGGGCTAGTGAAACACGGTTCGGAATCGTACCAATACTTGTGTTACTTGTGTCTAGAGCATGCCATAAAGCGGCCATCCCCTTCAATCCATCCACTTGAGTGATAACTGACGCCTAAAAGACATCTAGGGGGCTTTGGGCAGCCTTTGGGTTTGGTGACGGCTGAAGGTGAGGTGAACGACTCTTATTATAGATGATTTTTTTGGGGTAGGGTTCCCCCCAGCCTTTCCCCTTGCCTTCTTTTTGGCCTTCCAAGCGCGGGTTAAGCTTGCCGACAGCAGGCCTGTGGCTGTGTTTTTTATCTTTTTAATTCTAGGACGTGATTAAACAAATCTTAGGGTTGGCTGTCGGCTAGCAAAAAATGCGACGCCGGTTGTTTTATGCCTAAAGACCCGCGTAAAGGCATGACGAGTGGCGCTTTGTGATTTGGCGCAGCCTGTCCCAGGCGGGTTCGGGGATCGTGAACCGTGATGATGAGGACCCAAACGACCGGATCATGCACAGCCGTTTTAGGCGGATGTGCCGGATTGATGACGTAGAGGCTGCCGAACTGCCGAGCTGTCCAATCAAGAGGGGGAACAGCAAGCAGGCGTGTTGCCCGTTACGGATGTGAAGACCGAGTGGATTGTTCATTCAGAATAAAAACCATAGGGAGGGGGCCATATGGCGCAACTTACACCGACCATGAACCCTGCAGTGTATGGGCAGGGGTATGGACAGACCCAAACCACCACCAATAACTACCTGGCTGAAACCTCGTACCAGTTAAGCCAGACCCGCTCGGCGCTTAACGAGCTGTCCGGGTCGCAGCAGGACTATTACAAGCAATCGATGAACCAGCTAAGCCAACGCGTTACAGAGATACGAGAACAATACCAGCAGCGTCAACGCCGCCGGGGCAAACCTGATGAGGAGGAAGGCCGAAGCAACAAGCCTGAGGAACCCTCGCAACAAGCAGCAGCCCAGCAGCAGCAGGACTCCGATGCATCGGGTGGCGAGGCCTACGAGCAGTTGCTGATGCACCTGATCAATTCGGTCAAGGATCTGCGCCATGAAATCCGCCAGCTGTCTAGCGCCTACCAAAGCGGTCAGCCGAAGCGGCGTCGGGGCCAAAACCAAGGCCAGGATCAAGGCCAAGGCACAGCGGGTGGCAACCCTGCTGTGATGAATGCCAATAATGCCCTGGCCGCCGTTCCCGTTCGTCATGGCCAGCGGGTGGGCGGACCCAAAATGGGTGGCGCCGGTAGTGTCTTGCCGTTTCCGCCCCAGTCGGCTGCCGAAAAAAACGGAACCCAAAATACGGCAAAGACCCATGCCGGCGGCGGATCAGGCGGCGGCAAAATCGAGATGGAGGAAGGCGAAGATGCCGCCTCTTTTATCCAGCGTGTCGAGCAGGAAACCGGTGGCCAGGCCACGGGGATTGCCAAGCAGAACCCTGAAAAAATAGACAAGCTGGATCACCAGCAAGGCGACGAGCAACAAGCCAACGGCACGTGCGGCCTGGTTTCCACGGCCAACGTCCTCAAGCTGGCCGGCAAAGAAGAGGTGACGGAAAAGCAAATCGTCGAGGAAGCCATGAGCCAGGGGCTGTGTACCGACTCGGCTGATCCCAACCAGTCCGGCGGTAGTTCTCCGCAAGGCTGGGAGCAGTTGATGAACAACCATGGGGTTTCGGCATCCAGCAAACAGGCCAGCATGGACGAGGTAGGCAAGGATGCCAAGGAGGGTAAGGGTGTCGTGATGGCCGTTAATGCCGAAACCCTGTGGGGTGAAGGTGGCGGCTCTGGCCCAAGTGGTGGGGGCGATGGCCTGAACCATGCCATTACCCTGACCGGCACCATCGAGAAGGGCGGCCAGACGCTCGGCTACATTGTGACCGATTCGGCCAGCGGCAAGAAGGCCCAGTTTGTTCCCAAAGACCTAATGGAACAGGCCACCGGTGGGCAAACGGAGGCCACCGTTACCAACGATTCCCTGACGGCCTGACCCGTTTTACAGCACGTTCTTTTATAGTCCAAACCAAATCAAACAGAGCAGATTAAGGAAACCAGATGTTGATGCCTCGATCCCAGTACGCGTCATTTGCTGCCGATTCGGCCCAGTGCACCTATAGGAAGTGTCATGAGGGCGTACGCTGGCCGGGCCGTGTACGGGATCGCGCGCGCTGCGTGTGGTTGTGCTGATGCATCTATTGCGCCAAGTGCACCAACTGCACCAACTGCACCAACTGCACCAACTGCACCAACTGCACCAACTGCACCAACTGCACCGATATACCATCCAACACCGTCCAAAAAGGGGGATTATGGGCTAGTCCGCAGAGATGAGCTCAATCTCCACTTTTTTAGGCCCGCCTATGGTTGAGGTGGGCCTTTTGCTTGGTGGCTGGTTGTTCGTTATTGCTTCAGCATCAACGACA
>JAGQHJ010000050.1 GCA_020431915.1 Cyanobacteria bacterium HKST-UBA04
TTTCTTCCGGCAAGGCCTTGTTGCCCAGTTTGTAGACCTTGGCTGACAGGTTGCTCAGCCCCATGTTTTTGAGGGTGCTGGCTGTCCAGTGGACGGCGTAGACCGTCGTGTCGTGTGCCATGCCGGCGGCCATGCTACGCAGCATGGGCCAGTCGAAGGGCAGCGAGGCAATACCAATCAGGCTTTGGGCGCTGGCAATCAGCTTCCAGTGCAACCGGCCAATAAACCGGGTTTGCTGGCCATGGTTGTCCATCAAGGTTTTGGCCAGGGCGAACCGTGCCTTGGGGTTTACAATGGGCCCTTTCTTCAGGGCACTGATAAAGTGGTCAATGGCCTGTTGCAGGTTGTCATTGCGCTGGTGCACGTAGCCCAGGTACAGGTGCGCTTTGTGGCACGCTGGGTCTATGCTCAGGGCCTGTTCGGCGTAATTTTTAATGGCATCGCTGTTTTCGGGGCCCATTTCCCAAAGCACGTTCATCAGGCCAATCAGGGCCTCGGTGCTGGTATGGTCAATGTCCACCGCTTTTTGGAAGTGGCTCAGGGCCGTGTTGAGGTCGTTGGGATTGGGGCGAACGCTGTACTGGTTGTAGTACGTCTGGCCCTGCCTCAAGTGGTAATCAAGACTGGATTTGCCGTTGGCCAAAATGGGCAACTGCTGCGCAGTGGTGGCGGTATCCTGGGATTGATCCGAGGTGTTACCATACTGCGGGCTGTTGGCATTGGGTTGAATCATGGGGGTATCTGACCTCGTAGCTAACCGTGGTTGTTCTGTTTCACTGTCAATCGGGCGAACTCTAACGTGTTATGCGGTGCGCGGCAAAATGCCAGGCAGAGGGATTGACGATAACGACTCTGGGGGTTGACTGGGATCGGTCATTGATGGGGGAGGGGACATCGTGCCGAAAAATAAGGTTATTCACAGGGTGTTTTAAAGGGGTTCTTAAGGGGTTGGGAGGTGCGATAGGACGTGCCACAGGGTAGGGGCGACCGGCAATGACCGTTGGGAATTGGTGTGATGTATTAGTGCTTCGGCTGTCTTGAAGGGAACCTTAATTGTTTTTAAAAAATAATCATATTCTTCCTCTAATGTAAGGAGGTTTTGCCGGGTTGCAGCTTGGTCCCAACCAAAGAGGGTCAGCCCCATGGGTAGGTACGTCAAAAAGCGGGGCTGGCAAGGGAAACCAGCCCCAGACTTGTATATATAGGCAAAAAATGCTATCAGTAAGGGGTGAGTGAGTTGACTGTGGAGTGCGTTAAGATGGGACGAATCGTAGGGCTTTTGCCGGCCAGCCAGGCTCAACTGTCTGGTGTAGGTAATTTGAAGGGTAAACGGGCTGCCAGCCCAAAATTTGGGGATATTTTAATCCCAAGATCACTGAATCAAGCGGCACGGTCGTATTCTCTTGTCGCCAAAACCCTTTTTCCGGCGGGAACGGATGGCGGTACGCGTCATGTTACCAGCCTGGCCGGGGATACGGTGTCTTTGGGGGCACAGGACGTGGTCTCGATGATGGGCCGCCAGCCGCAGACCTATGTGCTGATAGAAGGGCCGCCACAGCACCGGGACCGCTTGCGCCAGGATGACGAGGCCAAGGTGGCTGATTTCTTGAATCGCCATGGGATGGCCTATGTGCGTTATCCGCATAGTAATGGGCATTATATTGGCGACCTAGGGGAGGCTTTGCGGTTTACCAACCAGTCGGATGTTTTTACTGCCTTGACCCGTGGTGGCCAACTGATGAACCGGCGTATACCCAGAAACCGAGCCAGCGGTAGCGATCAGAATCACAATGGGTTGGCCAATGGCACCGGTAGCCGTAATGGCCGCCATTTGGTCGACACGGCCAACTAAGGCCGGGTTTTTTGGCGCAAGTGGTTCTATTGCTGTTGCTGTGGTTGCGACAAGGCCTGTTCCGGCAACTTCTCGGTGGTCAGCGACAGGGCGTTCATTTGCCCGTTGCGTAAAATCTGGAAGTTCATCGTCGAGTTCAGCGGCTTGCTGCGAATCAGCTTCTGCAAGTCCTTGCTGTCGTCAAGCGCTTGGCCATCGACACGTTGAATAACGTCACCCTGACGAAATCCTGCCCGTTGGGCCGGGCTGTTGGGAAAGACCTGGGCCACGACAATACCGTTGGTTGATGGGGACAAGCCCAGACTTTGCGCCAATTGCGGGTTTAAATCGGTCATGGAGATGCCAATCCAGGGCCGAACCACGTTGCCAGCGGAAATAAGCTGTTTTGAAACGTCTTTAATGGTATTGGCCGGAATGGCAAAACCGATGTTTTGGCCCACGCCGCTAATGGCGGTATTAATACCCACCACCTCGCCGCGCAGGTTGACGAGCGGCCCACCGGAGTTACCGGGGTTAATGGCGGCATCGGTCTGGATGAATTCGACGTTGTTGTTAATGTCCGGTACCTGGCGGCTTAGGGCACTGATAATGCCCAGGGTTACGGTGTGGTCAAAGCCGAGGGGCGAGCCAACGGCAATGACCCATTCGCCGGGGCGTATTTTGTCGCTGTCGCCAATTTGGGCGGGCTTGAGGTTGGCCACGCCTTCAATCTGAATGATGGCCAGGTCGGTCAGGGGGTCCTGGCCAATCAGGTGGGCTGGTACCTTGCGGCCGTCGTTGAGGGTGACCACCATTTCATCGGCCCCGTTGATGACGTGGTTGTTGGTCAGGATATGGCCTTCTTTGGAAATAACCACGCCCGAGCCGTTACCACGGACAGTGGGCTGCTGCTGGGAGAAATACTGGGGCTGTACGCCAAAAAAGCGCTGAAAAAACTCGTCGTGGAAGGGGTTAGGTACAACACGGGTTCGGCCCTGCTTGGTAATGTCGATGTTGACGACGGACGGGGCGACTTCCTCGGCTACATCGGCAATCAGGTTGGAGGACGTTGAAAACAGCTTCATGTCTTGGGGGTTGGCCACCAGCTGGTTGGTATGGGCCGGCTGCTGGGGCGAAAAATTAAGGGCCACCGGGTGGTTAACCTGGTTCAGGCTGATGCCGAGTGCACCCAGCGACAACAGACAGGCACCGCCGGCCAGCCAAACGCTCAGCGTTTTGCCGGGCTGTTTGCGGTTAAACCATTGGGGATGCAAAGCGGGGGGATGGGGATTCATTGCACACACAAGCCTCCAAAAAAGGGATAATCTGATGGGTTACGGGACTTAGGGCTGGTTTTGGACTGGTTTTAGGGGTTCTCTTGACAGAGGAGACGCCTTGGGGGTGGGTGGGTCGAGGGCTAGTGGCTGGGAGAGACAGGGACCTTGTTGTTCAGGGTTGTTCAGGGTTATTCAGGGATGGACAACGGGTAAAAAAGGGTAGAGAGGGAAGCACACGACACACGGCACATGATCTAGGGCATACGACCCCGGGGACAAGGGCCTTAACGTCGGCCCGACTTCAGCTTCGGCTGTTGCCGTGTCTAAAAGCGGGTATTCCATTGTTGATTATAGTCCTACTGACGTCAAGACGGCAGGCGGGTTCCTGGCCATGGTGGCCGATTTGAATAATTTAATACTTCGGGGGCTTCGCTTTAGGGGGCAGACCCGTTTAAGTTTGTGTGGTGATGTTTGCGTAAAGGTGCGTGGCTAGGGTAGAGTAAGGGGAGAATTCCGTCCGTATTACCCCTCGTTTGTCCGTTCAGGCGGTACCGTTTCCCGATGATGTCTGCCCCCACCCAAACCCCGACCATGCTCAGCCAGGTTCAACAGTTCCTGGAGCAGCATCACTTGCTGGGACAAGCCCATGAGGCCCATTACGTGGTGGCTTTCTCCGGGGGGCGCGATTCGACCGTGTTGCTGCACTGCCTCAAGCAGCTTCAGGCCCACTACCCGCGCAAAATTCGGCTCACGGCCGTCTATTACTGCCATCCTTGGCGCCCGCTGCAGAACGACTTGGCCCAGGTGCACAAGACCTGCAAGGCCCTGGAAGTCGACTGGATTTGCCTGGCACCGGACCTGACCATGGCCCATACCGAGGAAAGCGCCCGCGAAGACCGGTATAACCAGCTGGCTCGGCTTGCTCTGGATTTAGATGCAACGGCCATCCTGACGGCGCATCACCAGGATGATTCGCTTGAAACCGTTTTATTCAGGCTATTTAGGGGAACAGGAATCGAGGGGCTTAATGGCATACCACCGATTCGGACCTTGTACGTGGATGAAGGCGAGGTGGTCGTGGCACGCCCCTTGTTGGCGGTTAGCCGTCAGGCCATTAACGAGGTGGTTTCCTCTTTTTCGTTGGCTTATGTGGATGACCCCACCAACCAGCAGACCCAGTTTTCCCGTAACAAGCTGCGGCACCTGATTATTCCGCACCTTGAAACCACCTTCCCCGACTGGCGGCAGAGCATGATGAAGCTGACCGAGCATGCCCGCTTTGATACCAAGATTATCCAGGCCAAAATGGACGACGTGTGGCAGATGGTGTACCAGGCCGACACGGACAGTTTGGACGAGCGTCGCTTTTTGCAGCTTGACGAGGCCTATCAGCGGCGGGTGTTACGGCACTACCTGCGGGCACACGATCAGGAATACAGCTACCAGCGCATTATTGATGCCCTGTGTTTCCTGCGTGGCGAGCAGGGCAGAACCTTCGGGCCGGGGCTGTTTTCCGTGGGCACCCACACGTTTTTATCGGTATACCGGCATCGCATTACCCTTGAGACCCGCCAACCCTTCGAGGTGGAGCCGCTCGACGTGTCGGTGCCGTGCCGGGTCAGTCATCGGCAGTTTCGGGCGACCTTGATTATCAAGGAACTGGACCCCGAGGAGCGGATTAAGCCGTATGCATGGCACAAAACCTCAAACTTTGACTTGGTGGTTAACCTCAAGGGGCTGGAAGACGCTACGCTGACGCTAAGAAACCGTCGTCAGGGCGATTTTATTACCCCGCTCGGGATGGCCGAGAACATCAAGCTTAAAAAGCTCTTCAAAAACCGGGGCATCTCCCGGTTTCACCGAGACCGGGTGCCCCTGTTGGCCCAGGGCAGCAAGGTGCTTTGGGTGGCTGGGCTTGGCTTGAACGAGGAGATTCGTGTAAAATCAAAGCCAACGCACCGAATAACCTTTGAACAGACTGAAGAACCGGTGTATATGGCCTGGAAAGAATAAGCAATCAGGGGTATTCTTTGCCTAATGTCTACTTCAACCACTTCAACCACACCGCCACAAGCCGTGTTGACGCCCTATATTACAACCAGCCAGATTAATGCTCGCCTGGATACTCTGGCTGATGAGCTTAATGCCGACTATGCCGGCCAAAGCGTGGTACTGGTGTCGGTGCTCAAGGGCAGCTTTATGTTTTTGGCCGATCTGATTCGTCGGCTGACCTTTGATTGCACCGTGGAGTTTGTGCGACTGGCCAGCTACGAGGGGACCAGCAGCACGGGCTCCGTTAAGCCGGTGGACCTCTCCCTGCCGGTGCTCAAGGACAAGCATGTGCTGATTATCGAGGACATTGTCGATACCGGGCTGACGTTGAACATGTTCCTCGAATACCTCAAGTCGGTGCATCAGCCGGCTTCGATTAAGATTGCCGTCTTCCTGGACAAAAAGGCCGCCCGGCAGCACGCCATTACGCCTCATTTTGTGGGCTTCGATATCCAGGATCAGTTTGTCGTGGGCTACGGGTTGGATGCCGACGGACGATACCGCAACCTGCCGGAAGTCTGCATCCTTGAACAACCGTCGGGCAGCTAGGCTTCGCACGTCGTGGCCCATCGTCCGTTTATTACCGTTTTGCTGATTCCCACCGGGATTGGGGCCCGTATTGGCGGGTTTGGCGGCGATGCCATGACCCTGCTGCCGTTGTTTGCCTCGGCCAGCGATTGGGTGGTGACCCATCCCAACGTGGCCAATGCGGCTTGTTTTCAGACGCTGCCCGACAACGTGCTGTACGTGGAAGGCGCGGCCCTGGATCGCTGGAGCCGGGGGCTCTGGCAATTGGCCCCGGTACGGCAAAACCGGGTGGGTATTATCTGGGACAGCGGCCTGGAGCCGGCCATGCGGGTACTGCACCAGAACACGGCGGAGGCCGTTTCTACCGTCTACGGTGTGGCCGTGACCGGGTTTGCCGATACCGCCGAGCCCGTGGTGCTTCAGTTGGAAACGGCCTTGTCGGGGCGCAGTACCGGCTCGATTAAGAACCTGTCGGTGCTGCTCGAGGCAGCCCATCGTCTGGTTGAGGACGGGGCCCAGGCCATTGCCGTGTGCTGTGGAATGCCCGAGTTGGGCGCCGAAGCCGAGGCGGCCTACAAGCAGGGGCAAGGGCCGGATCCCATCGGCGGGCTGGAGGCCATGATCAGCCATGCCCTGGTTGAGCACCTTGAACGGCCCGTGGCCCATGTGCCCGTGTTTGGCCAGGCCGAGGCCCTGCCGGTGGTCGAGGAAGTGCTTGACCCGCGTGCCGCCAGCGAGTTTATTGTGCCCACGTTTTTACCCTGCGTGTTGACGGGCCTGGCCCGGGCACCGCAGTACCAGCCACAGGGGCCGGCCAACGACCTAAGCTGGGACGACGGCTTCCAGGGGGCGGTGGTGTGCCCGGCCGATGCACTGGGCAGCGTGCCCGTGCTTCGGGCCCTGCAGGCCGGTGTGCCGGTGTTGGCTGTTGAAAACAACCCCACCTGCATGGACACGACCGCCGAAGGGCTGGGAGTTTCGGAGCGAGTGACCCGTTGCAGCAGTTATCTGGAAGCCTTGGGCCATGTCCATGCCCTGCGCCAAGGGATTAGCCTACCGGTGCATATAACAACGGCGGTGTAGCCCTTTCTTTTGGATCCCTGCTTTTGGGGGCGCTTATTGGGGGTTAATACACTTCAAAGCGGGTGCCAAAGAGCATCCATGTCAGGAAGAAATCGGACACCAGCACGGTAATGGCTGCCCACACGGTGGCGTAGGTGGTGGCCAGCCCAACCTGTCGTGACCCACCACGGGTTTGCAGTCCGATGGTTAAGGCGATGGCCGAGACCAGGACGGCAAAAACCAGTGATTTAAGCAGACTGGACTGAATGTCGTACCATTTGACGAAGTGCCACACGGAGCTGAGGTACAAGTGGGGATGGATTTTGACGGTCCACCACGACACGACCATCCCACCGACCACGCCGGTAAACTCCGACAGGATGGTCAGCATGGGCATTACCAGCAGGGTGGCCAGCAGCCGGGGCATAAACAGGTACCGTATGGGGCTGACGTGCATCATTTTCATCGCGTCAATCTGGTTGGTAATGGCCATGTTGGCCAACTCTGCCGAAAAGGCCGTGCCCACCCGCGCCCCAATGGCCAGGGCCGTCATGATGGGGCCCATTTCACGAACCATCGACAATGCCACAAGCGCACCGACGTACTCGTTGGCCCCGGTCATGGCAAACTTCTCGCTGGCATGCAGGGCCAGCACCGACCCGGAAATCATCGACACCATTAAAACCAGCGGCATGGAGTCGGCCCCGACGACGGCCATCTGTTCCACAAGCTGGTTGGTATTGACGCGGCCTTTGGCCACGTAGTTCAACGCCTTGAGAACGTTCAGGGTGACGGTGCCCACGCTGTCAAACATCGGATCCAGGAGTTCACGCATTGGCTGTTGTCCTCTCCGTTCGGTGTGTGTGCCGTTGGCTAGCTGCTGGTGCCGGCACCAGCCAGGGCAGGGACAGGGGTGAGCCAGTGCTCGTAAGCCGGGTGGTTGCCCTTGACGATGCGTTCATAGAGGTCCTTGAGCTTTTGGGAAATGGGGCCCACATCGCCGGTACCGCTACCCACGGTGCGGTGATCGACCGAGGCGATGGGCACCATTTGGGCGGCCGTGCCGGTAAAGAACAGCTCATCGCAATCGTACAGTTCGCTGCGCTGGATACGGCGCGCACAAACTTCAATACCCAGTTCCTGCTGGGCCAGCTCGATAAACGTGCCACGGGTGATCCCTTCAAGGATACCGTCGGTGGTGGTGGGGGTTATCAGGGTGTTGTGCTTGACCATGAACAGGTTCATGGCACTGCCTTCGGCAATGTAGCCGTCTTCGCCCAGTACGATGGCATCGTCAAACCCGTTCAGGTGGGCCTCGCTTGAGGACAGGCAACTGTTGACGTAAGCGCCGCCGATTTTACCGCGCGGCGTCAAGCTGTTGTCCGACAACCGCCGCCAGCTCGAAACGCAAACCTTAATACCCTTGCTCGCGTCGAGGTATTTGCCAAAGGCCTGGGTGTAGCAGCAATAGTCGGTCTCTACCCCGTCAATGTAGGGGGGAATGAACTGGCCGCTTTTGTACAGCCGGGGCTGGATGTAGGCGTCTTTGCGGTAATTGTTGCGCTGGATCAGTTCGGTGGTGGTGGCCACCATGCCTTCCAAATCCAGGGGCGAGTCGAGCATCAGCAATTTGGCGTTGCGAAGCATCCGCTCAAAGTGCTCGCGGGCCCGGAACAAGTAGGTGGTTTCCTTGTCATCGGACCAGTAGCCACGGATGCCCTCGAACACGGACGTGCCGTAGAGGAAGCCGTGGGTCTTGATACTGATGGTGGCTTCTGGCAGGGGAACGAATTCGCCGCGCAGATAGGCCCATTCGGTGGTTTGCATGGTCACTGGAATTGTGTCCTCTGTGTGTGGGGGCGGACGCCTAACAAAGCGGTAGGCTCACTGGGGATGGGCCGTTGTTTTGGTCCGCCAGGAACGGTTTTTTAACCTTCAACAGTGGCTTTACCCGACTTTGCGAGCTTGATATAGTCAATTGTATGAAAGTCCAGCCGACAATGCTACTCATACTTGACGGATGGGGCCTGCGCGACAACGGGCCCGGTAATGCCGTCAACAAAGCCGATCCGTCCTATTACAAGCAGCTGCTGGCGCAGTATCCCTACCTGGCCATTCAGGCCTCCGGGCCTTTTGTGGGCTTGCCGGAGGGGCAAATGGGCAACTCGGAGGTGGGACACCTTAATATTGGGGCCGGCCGGGTGGTGTATCAGGAGTTGACCCGAATCAGCAAGGCCATCAAGGACGGCGACTTTTTCCGGAACCCGGTGCTGCTTGAGGCCATGGCCCACGCCAAGGCCAACGGTTCGACGCTTCACCTGATGGGCTTGGTAAGCCCTGGTGGGGTGCACAGCAGTATGGAGCATATGTTTGCCTTGCTCGACATGGCCAAGGAGCAGGGATTGACGGATGTGCGGTTGCATGCCTTTTTGGATGGCCGTGATGTGGGGCCAAAAACTGCCGAAGTATACCTGCACGAAACCGAGCAGGTGCTGCATGACCTTGGGTTTCCCCAAATTGCCACCGTCTGTGGCCGGTACTGGGCCATGGATCGTGACCAACGCTGGGACCGGGTTCAGTTAGCCTACGACAACCTGACGATGGCCACCGGTCAAACCCATTTCATCAGTACCGATGCCTTGCTGGCCTCTTACAACCAGGATGAGACGGACGAATTTGTTAAACCCCGCCAGTGCGACGTGACCTTTACCGGTATTGCAGATAACGATGCCGTCGTCTTTTTCAACTTCCGCCCCGATCGGGCTCGGCAGTTGACCCGTGCCTTTACCGAGGACGATTTTAGCGGCTTCGAGCGTCAAAAGCGCCCCCAAAACCTGCACTTTGTGACCCTGACCACCTACGACGCCACGTTTTCGGTGCCGGTGGCGTTTCCCAAAACCTACATCAACCGGGTGCTGGGCGAAATTTTAAGCGAGCAGGGGCTGCGGCAGCTGCGCACCGCCGAGACTGAAAAATACGCCCATATCACCTACTTCCTCAATGGGGGCAGCGAAACGCCATTCAAGAATGAGGATCGGCACATGATCCCCTCGCCCAAGGTGGCCACCTACGACCTGCAGCCCGAAATGAGTGTTTGTGCCGTGGCCGATACGGTGGTTGATGGCATCGAATCGGGCCAATACCAGTTTATTGGCTGCAACATTGCCAACCCCGACATGGTTGGCCATACCGGTATCATGGCGGCTGCCGTCAGTGCCGTGGGTGCTGTTGACGAGGCCCTGAAACGTATGATTGATACGGCCCTGGCCCATAACTGGGTGGTGCTGCTCACCGCCGATCATGGCAACATCGAGACGATGGTGGATGAAAAAGGCGGGCCGCATACGGCCCATACCACCGAACCGGTTCCCATGGTGCTGATTGGGGCGGGTGCGGCCACGAAGCTCGACACCGATCGGGACTGGTTTAAGAACCAGGCCAACCCGTATGCCTTGTGTGACATTGCCCCCACCATTCTCGATATTATGGGAATTGGCCAACCCCCGGAAATGACGGGCCAGTCCATGCTGGTTCGAGAAAACGCGTCCACCCCGGTCTAGGGGGTGCTTGATTCGGTTCTTGCCGGTTATACCCGTGACACGCCCCACGGGCGGTGTTGGGTCGGACGGTAGAGCACCAGCCCCTCGGTGGCATCGTACCGGTTTGGAACGATTTCAAACTGTTGGCTGTCCTGGTGCCAAACCAGGGTGCAGTTTTTCGTAAGGGGGGCGGGTAGCGGATCCGGCAGGCTGGAAATGGCCAAGCAGCCGGTCTTTTTCGCGGACATGGGCAATTGGTCGAGGCGAAGGGTGGTATTTACCGGGGTTTGCCACATGGTAATAGACAACGGCAATACGTCGGGTTTTTGCTGACCATGCCCGTCGGTCGTCAATAGCTGCCACTGTCGGGTGCCGACCGGGTCCTTGTCGTGGGCGTTAAAAACCACCTGCCCGAGAGACACCTGCTTGGCCAAGATGTCCAGGGCTTTTGGAGTGGTGTTGGTGGGGTGTTGCACCAACAAAAAGCCAATGTGGCGTATCTGATGGTACCGGGCATAGCGCAATAGATCCGATGCGATGCTGGGGGTCAGGCGTTGGGCAAAGACCATTGGGTTGGGTTGGTACACAACCATGGTGGTTTCTCCGTAGCGATGAGGCAGAAGCGCCAGGAACGGGGTGGGTTGCATCAGGGCCTGCAAGGGGAGGGGCAGGCACAGCAATAACAGCACACCGGGCAGCAGTATGTTACGGGCCAGGCCACTTGGCCATGGGGAGCCATAGGTGAGCCACACCCCGGCCAGTATCAGGGCCCAATAGGTCATGGCCACCCAGATCGAGGGGGGTGGTGGTCCCATCCAGACGGCCCAATCTTGGGCGGCCATGGTTTCGGCGACCCAGGCCAGGGCGGTGGTGGCCCACCCCATGGCCGTCATCAAGCCCTGACCCACCACGGGCAGCACCAGGCTAATACCACCGCCGACAAACCCCGTCCATGTCACCAGCGTGGCCAGGGGTAGTGCCAGCAGGTTGGCGGGCAGGGCCGCCAGCTGAACTTGGCCAAAGGTGAACCAGATAAGCGGGAACACCCATAACTGGGCCACCACCGGTACGGCCAGGTAGCCGGCCAGCCGGTGGGTTAGGTAAAATCCCAGCCACCGCTGCAGGGGGGCCGTCATGGTAATTAATCCCAGCGTGGACAAGAACGACAGTTGGAAACTGATGGACTGGGTAATAAGGGGGTTGTGCACGGCCAGCAGGCAGCCGGCCAACACCAGCAAGGTCAGGGGTTTCAGGTCGCGCTTGAACAGCTTGAACAACAGGGCCAGCTCCAGCATGGTTCCGGCCCGAAGCACGGACGGTGGCAGGCCGGTCATCAGGCAATACAGGGCCACACCGGCCATGGTTAGGGGCAGGTAAGCGGCCAGGGGTAGTCGGGACAGCCGACCCAGCAACAGAAAGACGGCAGCAATCAGCCCGACATTCAGGCCGCTGGCTGCCAGCAGGTGGATTAGGCCCGACTGGATAAAGGCCTGCTTTAATCCGGTGTCGATGGGGGCGGCGTGGGCGCCAAGCACCACGCTGGCCATTAGCTGGGCCTGCAATGGCGAAAGGGCGGCTTGGTAGCGGTTGAGCAGGCGTTGTCGCAAGTGGTCGGCCAAGCGGTTGACGCTTACCCAGGCTTTCTGCCACCAGGCCTGAGGAAAGGGGTGTGTCAGCTGTTGGGTTTTGTCCACCTGCATGGTCGCATCCCATCCTTGCCACAGGTAGTAATGGGCCTCGTCAAACCCGCCAACAAACATAGGGGCGTGGGGAAGTGTCAGGCTGCCTTCTACCGCCAGGGCCTGGCCCACCGCCAGCAGGGCTTCGGGGGTGCTGCGCTTGAACTGGGCCACCAGTCGAAGGGTCTGGTTGTTGCAGGCCAACCGCACCACCCGCCGTGGTTGGTTAAACGGGCCAGTGGGTAAGGGGGCTTCAACCAGGCCTTGGCAGGCCTGGTACGTGGCAAGTTGCCCCACCGATTGCAGGTGGGGCAGTAGCTGGTGCTGAACAACGAGAGCCGACCAGGTGGCCCCGGTGCAGAAAAGGCTCAGGTAAAGAAACACCTTCGTCAACAAGCGGTTGTCGAGGCGGGTGCTGCCCAGCAACAGCCAGCCGAAGATTGCCCAGGTGAGGCCAGTCCAGCCGCCCCAAAACCATAGGGGTGATGAGCCTGCTGCAGGCAGCGTGGCTGCCTGAAGGGGGAGCGTGCCAAACCACAGGCCTGCCATCAGCCAGAGACCCGCTATGGTTAGGGTAATTTGGTAAACCACCGGCCCGGGCCGAATCCCATCGGGTGTATTCTTACCCATGGAGCCCACCCCGTCGCGACTAAGACATTTTTTGCTTAACCTGATCCATCAATTCCTGAACCTGTTGCTTGATGGTGGGGTTGCTGCTGATCAGTTCCTTCATTTTCTCGTAGGCGTAGAGCATGGTGGTGTGACGTCGACCGCCAAAGAGCTGGCCGATTTGCGGGAAGCTGTCGTCGGTCAGTTCACGGATGATGTAAATTGCCACCTGTCGGGCGAAGGCAATATGCTTGGTCCGCAGCGAACTCTGCAGGTCGGCCCGTTGCAAGTGGTAGTACCGGGCCACGATCTCAATCAGCTCGTCCTTGCTGATGCGGTTGGGGTCGAAGCGTTTACCCAGCAGGGCTTGGGCCTGGGGCAGGTCAATCTCGGATTCGGTCAGCATCAGGTAGGCCGACAGCTTGTTGAGCGCTCCTTCCAGCTCGCGGATGTTGGTGGGGAAGCTTTGCGAGACAAAGGCCATGACGTCGTCACTGATGCTCAGTTGCAGTTGTTGGGCCTTGCGTTGCACGATGGCCATGCGGGTCTCAAAATCGGCCGGTTGGATGTCGGCAATCAGGCCCCAGCTGAAGCGGCTGCGCAGGCGGTCTTCGAGGCGGCTGAGCCGTTCCGGGGGACGATCGCTGGAGATAACGATTTGCTTGCCGGCTTCGTGCAGGGTGTTGAACGTGTGGAAGATCTCTTCCTGGGTCCGATCCTTGCCTTCGAGGAACTGGATGTCGTCGATGAGCAGGATGTCGATTTTCCGGTAACGCTGCCGAAAGCTGTTCATGTCCTGCTTGCCCAGGCAGGTAATCAGGTCGTTGGTAAACTGCTCGGTGGTTACGTAGGTCACTTTCAGGTTGGGGTTGTTTGCCCACACGTGGTGGCCAATGGCTTGCATCAGGTGGGTTTTGCCCAGCCCCACGCCGCCGTACAGGAAGAGTGGGTTGTAGCTCATGGCCGGCGATTCGGCCACGGCCAGCGCTGCGGCATGGCAGAAACGGTTGTGACTGCCCACGACAAACTGGTCAAAGGTGTATTTGGGGTTAAGCTGCGGGTTCAGGACGGACGGTTTGGTGGTGGCGGGGGCCGATGACGGTACGTCGGTCAGGCCGGTGATGTGTGCAGACAGCGACAGCGGGCCGGTCTTGGCCTGGTTGAGGGTCTCGTTGTCCAAGGCCGAGGCCGACACGGCAATGTCCACGTCGGGCTGGTTGCTCAAGTGCAGGGCTTCCTGAAGGGCACCGGCAATGAGGGTGGCGTAGTGTTTTTTAATCCAGTCGCGGTTGAAGCTGCTGGTGGTTTCCAGCAGCACGCGCACCTGCTGTTGCGGCGAGGTGGTGGCGGGGGCCTGAATGTTACTAAGCTTAAGGGGGGCCAGCCAGGTTTCAAAGCTGGGCGGGGTGACCAGCGTTTTTAACTGTTCGAGGACTTGCAGCCAAGTGGTTTGGTAATCGTGCTGGGTAACATTCATGGGTCTCTATCGGGAACTCCTCTTAAACCGGAAAAAACTAAGACTGTTAAGCGAACTCTAAACGAGTGGCTGGAAGCGAGTGGCTGGCGCAAGAACACAGGCAAGACAAGACGCACAAGAAGACCTTTTACCTGAGAAACCGCCAGCGCAACACCAGCAAACCGAAGCCTTCATTACACGGATACACCTATTACAGAGTGCCTACATAGTGCCGATGGGAAACGTGGCAGGCTAATAACCAACAACCCTTCAAACAAGCGATGCATCAATGCAGGTTATGGAGTTGTCTAAAATTGAACGGGTGCCAAACTCAACCGGTGGGGTTGTTCAAGCAGTCGTTAACAAGATTGGTTGAAAAATCGGAGAAGTTCTTCTGTCGGGTGGGCGGAACTGGACAACAAGGCTATTGACGTGTGGTCTTAGGCGGGTGTGGGTTTCCCCAAAACGTGACCCCTCTAACCTGAATCACCAGAGACGTTACCGAAAAATTGAGTGGCTCCGAGATTTCTTGCAACCTTAGACAAACCAGTCTACCAATTTTGGCTGTGCCTAATCCAGACTTCGTATCAATTGTTTTACAACATCAATTTTTTTTGATTCCCTGACCGGGTGACTTGACAAATACCCGGCGTAAAAACTTCGGTTTTTAGGGACGGCCAGTGCCCCATGTGCTGGGCCTTTGTCGAGAGCATTGCACGCATGCCCGGTTTTATGACATACTAGCAACCTATGCCCTCGGCGTGTCCGGTCTATGATGGCCAAAAGCCACGGTGGACCAGGCTCGCGCCCAACCCAGCAATAACCCAGTTTTGGAGATGATGTGTTATGAAACGCACCCTTGGCGGAACCAACAAAAAACGCGTTCGCGTTAGTGGTTTTCGGGCTCGCATGGCCACGGCTGCCGGTCGCAAGACGCTGAACCGTCGCCGTGCCAAAGGCCGTCATAAAATCGCCCTTTAATCCCACAAGACCCTGTCCGTAATTGGTCCAAAGGGGGCTTTGTCGTGGCCTTACCCCGTTTTGTACGGTTGAAAAACAGGCGGCTTTTCAAGCAGGTGCTTCAAAGCGGCCATGCCTTGGTAAGCTGTCCCTACTACCGGCTGCTGGCCATCAAGCGCCCTGTCTCGATCGACTCGGCTGCAACCGCTCCGGTGCAATGGGGGTGCATTGTCAGCAAAAAGGTCAGTAAGCGTGCACCCGTGCGCAACCGCATCAAGCGGCAGCTCAGGCACGTGTTCAGGCCGTATCTGGTTGACTCGGTTACGTTAAACGAGTACCAGGCGTTGGTGTGTATTGCCCGGCAGGCCATGGCCGATGCCGATTCGCCCCCCACGGCCGATCAGTTGGCTTGGCCGCTTAAGCGGGCAGTGGCGCGGCTGCAGGATAAAACGGGTCCCAAATAGAATGCCCACTCCGAATGAGAAGTGGGCATTAAACCAATCAAAGAACTCTTGTTGGACAAGAAACTACTTCTTGGCAACGAGCTCTTTAAATTTCTTACCAGCAGAAAACGCGGGAACGGTTTTCGCAGGAATTTTTAGCTCTTTACCGGTTTGCGGGTTGCGACCGATACGAGCAGCACGTTTACGGGGCTCAAAAGTACCGAAACCAACCAAGGTTACTTTCTTACCACGAGCAACGGTACGTTCAATCACGTCAATTGCAGTAGTCAGAATTTCAGCAACTTGTTTTTGAGAAGCTTTGGTCTTTTTAGCTACCTCTTGTACTAATTCTTCTTTGTTCATCTGTAACACCTCCTTTCTGGTTTACATGACCCTATTATAGGAATCCATTTTCATAATGCAAGCGAAATTTTCAAAATATGGCTGGTTTTTATGGGGTTTGGGCCGGTTTTTGCCCGATACTACCTGAAAACGAAATAGCTGAAACACTATAATAGACTGCTTTTTAGCCTGTGTTGTAACCGGCCGGCTCCCTGTGTCCCACGACATCAAAAAAACTTTGCGAAAGGGGGGCCGAAAAGCGCCTGTGCCTGTAGAAAACTTGAGATTATTCAACTTTTAATACGACTTGAACCCTGATATGAAGCCCGTTTGCGCCATTTTCAATCGTTACGGTTGTCTTATAAAGGCGCGTCTGTTGGGGATTGCAGCCGATGGGTGCTCCCCGGATGGGGGTAACCCATGGCACAATAAGAGGACTCAAAGCGTTGTCATGGGGCCTGGGCATGTGCGGGCACAAGCAGAACACGACCAATCATCCGGGCCGTTGCAAGACGGGTTAAACCCAGACGGCAAGCGGCGTTGGCTGATATGGGGCAGCGTGGCCATGGGGACGTTTATTGCCACGTTTGACACGAGTGTGGTTAATGTCAGCTTGCCCACCATTGCCCAAACCTTTGGCATGACCCTGGTCGACATACAGTGGGTGGAGTTGGCCTATATGTTGATGGTGGCCATCTTTTTGCTGCCTTTCGGACATCTGGCCGATCTGATCGGACGGCGCAAGGTGTGTGTGGCCGGGTTTGGATTGTTTGCGCTGGGCCTGTTCGGGGCGGGACTGTCCACCGCCATTGGCGGCCTGCTGGCCAGCCGTGTGTTGCAAGCCATTGGTGGGGCGGCCTTTATGGCCAACGGGCCGGCCATTATTACCGAAACTTTTTTACGGGATCGCGGCAAAGCGTTTGGGGCCATTACGGTGGTGGTCTCGCTCGGCAGCATACTGGGCCCTCTGTGCGGGGGATGGTTGACGCAGCATTGGGGATGGTCATGGATCTTCTGGATCAACATTCCTGCCGCCCTGGTGGCCATGTGGTGGGCCATGGTTACCCTGCCTGGGTTTCAGGACGAATTGGAGCACCAGTGGTTTAAACAGTTTGATGCGTATGGGGGCGTGTTGATTGCCGTGGCCTTGTCCGCGCTGATTTTGCGGGCCACTTACGGGATGACCCGGCCATGGCTGGGTGGGTTTAACGGGGCCTGCACCCTGGCCCTGCTCGGCGCCATTGGGTTGTTTATCAAGCACCATCGCCATGCTCAACGGGGGGAACGGGGCATTCTGGTAAACTTTTCAACATTTACCGATACCACGTTTTTTGTCACGGCTGCCGCGTCTTTTCTGTCGTTTATTGGGATTAAAATGGTGTTTTTTCTGGTGCCGTTTTACCTGGAAACGGTGCGATCCATGGGGCCGTTTACCAGTGGTGCGGTGCTGATGAGCGCGCCGCTGGCACTGAGTGTGGCGGCCCCCTTAAGTGGTGCCATTAGCGATCGCTTTGGCGGTCGGGCTATTTCGGCGCTGGGGATGCTGTGCTCGGCGCTGGGGTTGTTTTTGATTAGCCGGTTTGAGGCGGCCACGCCGTTATGGTTGGTGGTGTGCGGACTGGCTTTGGTTGGGGCGGGCAACGGTATTTTTTATCCACCCAACAGCGCCCGGCTGGTGTCTTCGGCTCCCGTTGACCAATTGGGTATCGTTGGGGGGTTGCAGGCCATTGTGCGAACCATGGGCATGCTGTTTGCCGTGGTGTTGATTGGCGCGCTGTACGTCTATAGCCAAAGCGCCTTGCAAGAGCCGGCCACGACCCTGGTGGGGCAGCGGCTTAGTTTTACGGTGGCGGCGCTGTTGACGCTGTTTAATGTGGGGTGGCTTCAGTTTGATTTGGGCCGGGGGCGTGTGACGAAAAGCGGTTGAGAAACGGGCCGGTGCTGTGTAAACTAGGTAGGCTTTACCCGGTTAACCGATTGACCGCTTTTGATATGTATACGGCCCGTAGCGCAGCTTGGTAGCGCGTTCCCCCTTTTGGCGGTTAGTGGGAGAGGTCCGTAGGCTGAACGCTCG
>JAGQHJ010000051.1 GCA_020431915.1 Cyanobacteria bacterium HKST-UBA04
TGGCAGGGGGGGGGGGGCGGGGCGGGGGAGGCGGGCGGTGGGCGGGGGTGGGGGGGGGGGGGGGGGGGGGGGGGAAGGGGGAAGGCCATGCCGACACGTTGTTAACCGATGCCTGAGGTTTACCTATGCTTGGGGTTTACCCATGCCTGGGTTAGAGGCGGGCTTTTACGTGGCAGTAAGGGAAGTGGAAATGACCAACCAGTGATTCAGTAACCACGTGATTTCGTAACGATGGGGAGGGGTGCTTAAACAAAAATGGCTGTATCGACTGATTCGTTACGAGACATATTAAGACTATCGGTCAGTTGATCCGTCATCTTTAGGCTGAAATCTAAATAAAGCCCAAGGATTTTATAAGGAAAAAATTAACCGACGTGAAACGGCACCGTCGGCTATGATACTTCGTGAAGTGTCATAGCCGACGGTATTTGCTGTTGGGTGCAGGACATACTGGGGGTATCGCTACGCCACCATTATTCATAAGGAGCCCAACCCCAAATGACGCATTACGCCAACCCAGCCCACCACACCCATAGCGCCAAGCAAGCCAAGCCTTATGGCCATGGGGTGAAGCAGTTTTACGTTAACTACGTGTACCAGCCAGCCCTGCGTCTGGGTTTTCGGGTCGCCTTGAAACTGTTTTACGGGTTTGAGGTCTACGGCCTCGAGCATATTGCGCCGCTGCCAGGGCCGGTTATTTTGGCCGGCAACCACACCGGCCTGCTCGACACCCCCATGCTGGTGTGTGCCACGGCAGGCTATCTGGGCCCCACCACGTTTATGACCGGGGCCGACGTGTTGCGCTGGCCCGTTATTGGGCACCTGGTAAAACGCTGGGGGGTGCTGCCCGTCTCGCCCCGTACCCTCAAGGCCACCATGGCCGAGGCTCAGGCCCAGCTGTCGACGGGCCGAAACCTGTGTATTTTTCCCGAAGGCCGGTTAAGTGAAACCGGTGCCCTGCTGCCTTTTCAAAAAGGGGTGGCCTACCTGCAACAAAAAACCGGAGCCCCTATTGTGCCCTTTGCCCTGCACGGTGGTTTCGAGGCATGGCCCTGGGGTCGCTTGCTGCCCCGCCTGTTTTGCGGTCGTCGGCGCATTCGCCTGGCCGTTCATTTGGGTGCCCCGCTGTATCCTGCTGCCACGGCCACGGCCAACGAGGTAACCGAGGCGCTGTTTGATGCCGTCCAGCAGTTAATGGCTTGCCCGGATGTCTCGGATGTGTCGAATGCCCCGAAATGTCCGGAATACCCGTTGCCACAAACAAAAAAGACGCTATTTGGGCATTTCCAAAAGCGTCTCAAAAACAAGTTGTACATGCATAAAACCTCTTTTTTAAAAAAACGTGCTAGTTTTTTCTGATTTTCAGAAAAAATAAGTTCTGAAAATCGTGATTGGCTGAAATCCCTTGTAATAAGGGTATTTTAGGTCTGGCAAGCAAAGGGGGTTAAGGCGGCCATTGAGTTCGGGTCGATCATCGGCAGGCCCAGCCACTTGGTCGACTGGGCTGTTACCGTGGCATCGTGCAGCACCAGTTGGGCTCGTTCGGTAATGCAGGCAATGTCGTCAGCCGTTTGATCGGTTGTATTGCAATAAGCCACCAGGATTTCCAGGCCGCGCAAGCCACTGATGACCGATTCCACAATATCGAGCAGGGTCTGGCTGCAGGAAACCACCGCCACACTGGCCCCGGCCTTGAGTTGGGTTACGCGATCCATGGCCGCCTGGCCGGTCTGCACGTCGAGGGTAATGACCGTGGGACGTTGGCCGGTTTCAGCCAGCCATTGGGTCAGCGTATTCAGGTGGTACCGGTTGACCAGCACGGTGGTCGTGTCGCTGAAACGACCTTGGGACAGGGTATCCAGACTCAGGCAGGTCAGGTGGGCATGGGGGCCCAGCAAAGCCGACAGCTCGGTTTGGTACACTGGCAAAATATCGGCATGGGCATCAAAAAACACGACATCGGCCGGGTTGATATGTACCTGTGCGGGGGCGCCGTTTGGCGCGGATCCATCGGGGTTACCGGGGTTACCCCAATAGTGATCCAGCAATAGATCAATTTGATTGCGCCCGATGCCACTGCCCTGGGCTAGTTTGACCATGGTGGCCGCCATCTGGGCCAGCTCATGGCTGTTGACCAGGGTCTGGGCCTGGGCTGTATCAAGCGCGCGAACCACCACGCCACTGCCGCGCTGGCTGTCGACGAGCCCCATGGCTTCCAGGGCCTTGTAGGCAGACGAAACGGTGTTGTAGTGAATGCCCAACCGTTGTGCCAGGCCACGTACACTGGGCAGTTTTTGCCCAGCCAATCGTTGGCCGCTGGCAATCTGCAGGGCCAGCTGCACGGTAAGCTGTTGCCGGATGGGCACGGGGCCATCGGCTTGTACCGATAGGCTTGGGGAAAGAGGCGAAGATGCTTGTGGGACCATGGGTCCTATTATGACAGAAGGGCCGGGGCCGACAACAGCGGGGTGCCACAGCCGCCAAGAGACCCCTGTAAAAAGAAACGCTTGTAAAGAAACACTTATTAATAAGGGATGTCTATAATAAAGGGATGCCTATTCTGTCGTCATACGGTTGTCGAGTGCTGCAGGCACGGGCTTTGCTGGTGCTGGCTCTATTACTGATGGGCCTGGCCACCGACGTTGGTTGGGCCGCGACCAGTGGCTTTGGCCCGGCCTTTAACCAGGCCGTGTCGGCCTACAATGCCGGCCAACTGGACGAAGCCGACCGTCATCTGCGCGTAGCCCTGCGGCAATTGACGGGGGTGCCCTTGCCCTACAAGGCGGCCGCCCGACTGATGTTTGGCCGGGTTAAAAACCACCAGCAGTTGCCCGAACTGGCCGAGGAATACTGTTCGGCTGCCTTGGCCGATTATAAAACCCTGCACGGCAACACACCCCATATGGATTTGGCTGGGGCGTACTTGTGTCTGGCAGAGGCGGCCGCCCTTCAGCAGGCATGGCCAGCGGCGGTGAAACAAAATGAGTCGGCCCTGCGTCTATACCAGCAGTTGGATCCGACAAACGCGGCCATCGAAGGTATTGCCCATAACAGCGAGGTGTTCAGGCAGCGGGCGGCCGACCCGGGTGATGCCCAGATGCCCGTTGCACCCGAAACGCCTTTGTCGGAGCCCGCCGACGCATTACCCTAACCCAACCATCGACATCAGAGATCGATAGCAGAGGGGATAACTTCTATGCATGTTGTCCGGCGTCAGCCGAAGTCGTTTTTTAAACCCCTGGCCCGATTGTGTGCGGCCGTAGGGCTGGTTGTGGCCTTTGCCCTGCTGCCTATCTTGCCTCCCTTTTCGGCACCGGCCCATGCGGTGTTTTTTACCCAGCCCTTGGGCAACGGCGATACCTACGGCAGCCAGCTGGGCCCCGACGTGATTCGTTGGCACGACGAGACACGGGTGCTCAATATCTATGTGGCCGACGGATTCCAGGTGCCGGGGTGGACGCCTGTTTACCGGCAGTACGTGCTCAATGCCATCAAGACATGGCAACCGGTACTCGGGGATCGCTTGCGCATGACCCTCGTCACCGACCCGAAGCAGGCCGATGTGTTTGTGGACTGGTATGCCCGTATTCCGACCAGTTGGGGTATGAGCGCGTCGACCATTGGGGTCACGTCACGCGAAACCCAGGGCCGGTGGCTGGTGCGTAACGATGTGCATCTGGCCTTGTACGATCGTGGCGGGCAGCTGCTGGACAGTCGCCAGATGCAAACCTCGGCCAGTCATGAACTCGGCCATGTGCTGGGCTTGACCGGCCACAGCAAGCACCCTGGCGATCTGATGCATCACAGCAGCACCCAGGCTGCGTTGTCTGTGCGTGATGCCAATACCCTGCGCGCCGTGTATGCCATGCCGGCACGCATTACCAACCGGCCTGGCATACACCTGGCCCGTTACCGAGACAGCCTGCCTCCGGTTCAACTGGCCCGACCCCACCCGTCTTATTCCACCACGGCCGCCGGTCAACCGGCCCCGGCCTATACCGGGTATCAAAGCCCACCGACAGCCCCATCGACAACTCCACCGACAACGTCGCCTTCCGAACCGGGTTTTGGGTCGGTTTTTGACACGGTTCTGGATACCGTCTTTGGTGGCCGGGGCCGATAAGCGGGCTGCCGGGGTCGCGTTTAGCACGTATACTGGTTTGATGCGACGCGCTGTAAAACAATCCAATCCGAGGCTTGTGTCTTGCTTGGGGCGGGTACCCGTCGGGGTGTTTGTTCTGATGGCTGTCTTGGGAGTTTTAGGTATGTTGCCAGGGAGCAATGGGTTGTGGGCTGTGGCGCAAACCGCTCTCCAAACAACACCCCAAGCCGAAGCCGAAACACCTGGTTATGTGGCCGACTGCTGTGTGCCGGTGACACGCTGGCATGACCAGACCGGTACGATCCGTATTTTTATTGTTGATGGCAGTCTGGTTAAAAACTGGCACCCGGACAACCGACAATTGGTGCGCCGGGCCATGGCCGATTGGCAGGCCGTGCTCGGTGATCGCTTGCAACTGGTTGAAGCCGACAACGCCTGGCAAGCCGATGTGGTGCTGGATTGGCTGGCCCATATTTACGGCACCAAGGATCACCCCGTTGACGAACAGACGGCAGGTATTAACCTGCGCGAAACGATGGGTGATACGGTGACCCGAAACGATATTCGTATTGCCCTGTTTGATCACACCAACCAGCCGATTCCATCCGAACAACTGTACGGCATTGTGCTGCACGAGCTGGGGCATATGCTGGGCATTACCGGCCACAGCCGAAACCCTCAGGACGTGATGTACCCGACGTCGATGGCAACGGCCTTAAGTGAAGGGGACAAGGCGACCATGCGGGCCCTCTACGACCAGCCCCCCAAGGTCAGTAATCCGTACGGCCTGACCCAGGCCCAAATGCGCCAGGCGTTGCCCCAGCTAACCGAGGCCAATGAAGCCTCCAAACGCAAGGACCATGCCACGGCCTACAGTCTGTTTATGCAACTGCACACGCAGTACCCCGCCGATCCGTTTCTGGCGATACAGGCGGCCACCAATGCCATTCAGGTAGAGCGGGGGTTGGAAGCCGTCGACCTGCTCAAGCCTTTTCTGGGGGGTGTTTCGCTCAGCCAATCCCAATCCCAATCCCAATATCAGGCCATGGCCCAGGAAATGACCGGTCATGGCCTGATACAAATGGGAATGAATGCCCATAACAATGGGCATAAACGCATGGCCCGGCAGGCATGGGCCGAGGCCGACGGCTACCTAAGCCAGGCCTTGAGCCATCCGCAACTAGATCGAAGCCGGGTGGGGCCCATTAACGAGGCCAAACGCTGGATTGGCAAGGCGACACGAAAAAGCCGACTTTCCGGTCTTCCCATTCCCCTGCCGCTGTTTCCTCTGACTCTGCTGTTTTAACCGACACGCGGGCTATGCCCGGCCAGCCTTGGTGGCATGTTGTTGGCGCAACAGCTTTTTAAGAATCTTGCCGGCCGGGTTCTTGGGCAGTTCGTCGAGAATAACCAGCTCATCGGGCAGGTAGGTGGGGTTTAACATGTCGCGGCAGTGCTGTAGCAGTGCCTTGGTGTCGGGGGCATCGGGTCCGGTTTGGGCGGTTTCGGTAAGGCTGACGAACACGGCAATCCGTTCACCCAATCGGTCGTCGGGCAGGCCCACGGCAGCAGCTTCTGCGACGGCCGGGTGCTGGTGCAGGGCTTCTTCAATGGGGCGGGGCGAAATGTTTTCGCCAGCCTTGATGATCAAATCCTTTTTACGACCCGTGATGAACAGGTGCCCTGCTTCGTCGAGGTGGCCAAGGTCGCCGGTTTTCAGCCAGCCGTCTTTTGTCAGGGTATCGGCGGTGGCTTCGGGCAGGTTGTAGTACCCCAGCATGACGTTGCCGCCTTTGGCCCAAACCTCGCCCTCGGTGTTCGGGGGCAGGGGCTGGCCCGAGTCGTTGGTAATTTGCACCAACACGTTGGGTAGCGGCTTACCCACACAACCGGGAATGCTGCCATGCAGGGGGCAGTTGACGGCAATCACCGGCGAGGTTTCTGTTAAGCCGTAGCCTTCGATAACCGTGGTGGACAGGACCGATTCGATTTGTGCCAGCAGGGCTTCGGGTAGGCTGGCTCCGCCACTGACGCAAAAACGCAGTTGCCCGAACCGGGTGGGGGGCGTTTGGCGGGTTACCAGCTTGAGCAGGGTACCAAAAAGGGTGGGGACCAGTGGCAGAATGGTAACCTGCTGGGCGGCCATGGCCTCGACAATGGTTTTGGGGCTGAAGTTGGGGATAAGGGTAATCTGGGCACCGGCCAGCAATCCGGCCAGGCCCAGAATAAGGCCGTAGACATGGAAGAGGGGCAGGGCCAGGACCATGCGATCGTCGGGGCCGAAATCAACGACCTGCACAAACCCGTCGATATTGGCCAGCAGGTTGCCTTCGCTGAGCATGACCCCTTTGGGGTGACCGCTGGTGCCCGAGGTGTAGACAAGAAAGGCCAGTTCGTCGGTGTCGCCCTGCAGCGTTGTGGGGGTAAAATCGGGCATGGGGGTTTGGTCGGGGGCAAAGGCGGCCTCGGCTTCGGCCTCGTCGACAGCGCCTGTAATAATACAGTTCAGGTTGGGGTGGTTCTTGAGCATGGGCATTTTCTCAAGCAGCGGGGAGCACACCACCACGTGCTTGAGACCGGCGTCCTGTATGACATACCCAATGTCCTGCGGCAGCATCTGGCAGTTAATGGGCACCACCACTGCCCGCAGCAGGCGAAGGGCGAACAGGCTGACAAAAAATTCTTTCTGGTTCAGCAGCACCAGCCCGACTCGTTCGGATGGCCCGATGCCGAGGCGCCGGAAAAGCTGCACGGCCCCCTGGATTTCATGCAGCAGTCGGTTGCCGCTCCACTGGATTGGCTCGCACCCGTCAAGACCGTATTCGATCAGGAGCGGGCGAGGGTCTGGTTCGGATAAACGCTGGTATAAACGGGCAATGAAACTCATTGGTGGGGGACCCTTATGGCTGGTTCTGGCAAAAGGGACTGTCAAACGCAGGCCTTTGTGGTGTAACCAGTATACCGGTCTTGGGTCTACAAACCAAAGAACCACAGCAACCTGGAAACGGTTGTGCTGTGGTTCCTGTGTGGTCAACAATCCGTTTGGTGCGCAACGCTGCCGGTAACCGGCAGCTTCAGTCGCGCCATCGGGCACAACGGATTGTTATTGAGCGTAGGTCATACCTACTTCGCGTCGGTGCCCCTCGCCCAGGAGGGGCTTTGCGAAAACCTACGGTTAGGGCGCCCGTGTTAAACCTGTATGTCGCCAACCTGCCCAGGGTCGGTGTCCAATGTTTCGTCGACCAGTTGCTTCCATGATTTCTCACCGGAGCTGAGTCGTTGGTGGGCCAGATCCACGTCTTCGCGGGTCATGCCCTTCCAGGCCCCATCGCCACCGGCGATGTGGCCAAACTTTAATTGTTGGTTGTTCTGGATGACCTTGTTCAGGCACGCTTCCATCACGGCCCGCCGCTTGGGCGGGACCTTGGCCAGCAGCTTGGACTTGGCGCCCAAAAGCTCTTCGTTGCTTAAGCCGTTGTCACCGTTGCTGTCGATTTCGTCGTAATGCTGCTTGATCAGTGCCAAGGCATCGGCCATTTCCTTCGACTCCTGCGGATCATTCTTGGCAGCGGCACTGGTATCCAGGCCTTCGAGCGAGTCGAAATGCTTGCGTGCTTCGTCTTGGCTGACCTTGCCGTCCCCGTTGGCATCCATGCCCCGGAAGGCGGCTCGGGCTTCGCGCCGATCCAGTCGGCCGTCCCCGTCCTTGTCGAAGGTTTTAAAGACGTCTTCGGCGTCCTGGTCATCACCAAAGCCGTTTTCTTGGTACCACTTGCCAAAGTTGTCTTCCTCAAGCCGGCCCGAATTGGCCATGGTATTGAACCAGGCCATCGAGTCCTGGGTATACATTTGGCTCAGCGGGCCGTTGTTGGTAAAGGAATCACCGCCGGTGTTCTCGTCGTCGAACAGGGGTGTGTCGCCAAACAAGGCCCCAAAGCCTTCGGCCTGGGTTCGGCCGTTGCTGCTGAAGGCAAAGCCAAAGGCCTGCATTCGAAAACCCGGATCCTGTCCCAGATCCTGCTGTTTGTCGAGCAGCTTTTGCAGCAAAGGAAACAGGTTGGCCAACCCTTGTATCAGGTTGTTTTGTTGAGCCGGAGGTGGCTGCAACCCGAAGCGAAGGGCCGCATGTTGTCCGGTTTCCGTATTTGTGGCACTGAATACGTTTTGTGCGAACTGGGTCAGGTTCCGTGCCGGTGTCCGGCCATGGATCGGATCATCATTATGTACTGAAAACTGACCACCTAAAGAAGCGTTCATAGCAACACCTACTCCAACTCGATTGTTGGGCCCCTCATATACACGCTACCTGCACGATAAAGTTGCGCTTGTGCAGCGCGCTAAACTGGTTGTTTGCCCAATTAACCACATGTCTCGATGATCATTTAAAACCCCAGGCGCCTTTAATTGTTGACAGGCTTTAGATTCAATTAATGAAACAACCTTTCTGAAACAGAAAGGCATGGCGGCAGTGGCGGCGGGCGCGGTTTAAGGGGACAGGTTGTAGAAGGCGGCCATGGCCTGCATGGCCTGTTTCATCTGTGTGCCGGGCAACTGTTTCCAGTGGCCATGGCCAGGCAGCACCCATTCAAAGTCGTAGGCCAGCAATTTTGACAGCGAGGCTTTTTGGGCCTCCCAGTCCCACCAGCAATATTGGCGGCTGGCCCCAAAGTGCCATGAAGGGGTTTCGTCATGGTCATCTTCTTGGGTTGGCTGCCGGCGCCACGACATGTGATCGCCCGTGAACAGGTACCGGTTGTTGTACAGCAGCACCATGTGTCCTTCGGTGTGACCAGGGGTGGGAATAATGACAAAATCATCGCCGAGGTAGACCGTGTCGGTGCCGGTAATCAGCCGTTCGGCATCGGGTTGGGCTTCGCGTTCGGCTTCGTGGATGATGCGCAATGCCCCAAAGGTTTCGGCATAACGCTGGGCATCGGCCACGTCGTCGCGGTGGGTCAGGAAAATGGTTTGCACGCCCCCGAGCGCTTTTAGTTGATCGACCAGGGCGGGCACGAACCGGGGTGAGTCAATGAGCCAGTTGCCGGCCGGGTGCTGGATAAAGTAGCTTTTGCCGCCGTAGGATTTTTTGGAAGTATAGCCGCAGTGGTAAACCCCACCCTCAAACGTCCCCCCATGGGATGTGGCTTCAAGCAGGGTTGGAAACGAGGTGGCATGGGGCTTGATGTCCTGGTTGCCGCTTGTGCCGATTGAAGCGGTGGGGCAGGCCAGCAAGGCCAGAATGACCTGGCGTGTTTCGTCATCGGTTTGTGGTTGTCTGGCGACCGCCGACTGATCATCGATTTCGGAGAAATGGCCGGGTGCCAGTTGCCGGCAGACATCGCAGTTGATGCATGATGCATCAACAAAGAAGTCACCAGGCACGTTGCCGGGTAGTTTGTGGGTTTCTAGGGCCATTACCGGGGCCTCGTTATCTTGAGGTGATTAGGAAAAACAACGCAATCGCAATGAGCAGCTTTCATGCTCACTGTATGGTAGACCCCCTTTTTCAAAAAAACCATCAATTGGATCGATTAATTTACTTTTATTAAATTATTAGGGTGGCTGGTGTGAGGGCAGCCCGGGATAAGGGAATGGCCTTGGCAAAGCGACAGAGATACATCGGTTGGAGGAGCATGTAACAAGACAGCTCCATCATTCTAAGGTTATAGTCCATTCCGCCCGATACTATACTTAAGTCTTAGGGCCGCTTGGCCAAACTGAGTGTCCTGTTTCAGCTTTAGAGCCCAAAGTTATTGAAGGGTACCTGTTTCATGCCCTTATTCAATCGGATTAACCGATGCGGTTTGGACCTGTGGTCGCAGCGCCTGATGCTGCTGGCCAAAGGGGGCGCCTTGTTGGTCATGGTGGGAGCATTGCACCACCACGGAATCTTGTCGCCAGGCCTTGCTTGGGCCTGCGGTTTGGCGGTTGTACTGGGCAGCATTGCCGGGCTGGTGAACAACCGGTTGGCATCAGGGATGATAGATCCTTCAAAGGCGGCTGATTCGAGTTTTCCGATGGTCGGGCTGTTGAAAGATATTTTTAATACGGCCCCAATGCCCATGGCGGTGGTGGACGCCAAAGGCCGGCTGGTTTGCTGGAACCGGTCCATGGACGAGCAGTTGCTGAACATGTTTACGCAGCAAACGGTTGCTCATATACAGGATTTGGATCCCGAGCTGTACGAAGTCTTGTGGCCCGTTGCCAAAACGGTTTTCAGCCATCGGCAATCCCAGACATGCGAACTGCTGCTGGAAAACCAGGAGGGGGCGTTGAAATGGCAAAAGGCCCTTCTGGAACCGCTACCTAGTCAGTCAGGTCAACTGGGGCAGCCAAACCAACCGGATTTGCTGCTGATTACGCTGGTGGACATGACAGAGGAAAAACGCCAGGCCAAGCAGTTGCATGGGTTGCAGGCCCGGACCGAACAGGCGGAAGCCTCCAACCAGAGCAAAAGCGACTTTCTGGCCAATACCAGCCATGAAATACGAACCCCCCTCAACGGCATGCTGGGCATGAGCGAGCTGCTGCTCGACACCCCCCTGGACAGCCAACAGTTGGAGTTGGCCCAGGCGCTCGATGCATCGGCCCGGTCGCTGCTGAACATCGTCAACGATATTCTGGACCTGAGCAAGGTGGAAGCCGGTATGCTCGAGTTGGTCGAGGCACCGTTTAACCTGCAGGATGAGCTGGCCTCGATTGTCGAGGTGGTGATGCCCCAGGCCGAGGAAAAGAAACTGGCCCTGAATGTGTCTGTGGATGCGGCTTGTCCAGACAGGCTTAATGGAGATGCCGGCCGATTGCGCCAGGTATTGCTGAACCTGTTGACCAACGCCGTGAAGTTTACCCACGCGGGCTCGGTGACCCTGGCCATTCGGACTCTGAACCGCTATGACGACAAGGTGGTTCTGCACGTGGCCGTGGAAGACACCGGTAAAGGTATTGCCGAAGACAAACAGAACCTGCTCTTTAACAACTATGCCCAGGAAGACCTGTCCATTGCCAGCCAATATGGCGGCACAGGGCTAGGGCTGGCCATCTGCAAGCGCTTGGTCGAGTTGATGGGGGGCGAAATTGGCGTGAAAAGCCAGGAAGGCGAAGGCGCCACTTTCTGGTTTACGGTGTCGCTGGCCATCGCCGATATGGATGCTCCTGATGCTCCTGAGGAGTCTAAGAATTCTAAGAACTCTAAGAACTCTAAGGCTGGCCAAGACGAGGGGGCTGATAGCCCTGCCGCCCAGGGCAGCATGGTTCTGGTGAGTCGGGCCAACGAGGTGCCGGCGTCACATGAGGTGTCACATGGGGCGCCAAATGATACGCCGCATGATGTGCGGCTGCTGGTGGTGGAAGACAACCTGATTAACCAGAAAGTGCTGGTGAAAATACTGGAGAAACAAGGCTACCGTGTCGACGTGGCCAACAACGGCCAAGAAGCGATTAACCTGAGTGGGATGATTGCCTACGATCTGATATTTATGGACTGCCAGATGCCGGTGATGGACGGGTTTGAGACCACCCGCCACCTGCGGGATCGCGAACGGCAGAAACAAGTGCCCCGGACCCCCATTGTGGCGCTAACGGCCAACGCCCTGGTTGGGTATCGCCAGGCCTGCCTGGATGCGGACATGGATGACTATGTGGCCAAGCCCATCGATTTGGACAGGCTCGGCAATGTGCTCGATCGCTGGGTGCCGCAGTCGGCAGGGACGCCATCACAACAAGACCAGGACGAGGTCGGTCAGCAGTCCGCCTAGAGCGGGGCGTGCCGGTTAGACGAAGGTGCTGCGATCAATCTGGGCGGCCGAGGCCAGTTGGGCCTTGAGTTTGATGTAGACCGGATCGGTTTCGAGCAGGTGCTCGATAAATTCGTAGTTGGTTTGCAGAAAAGGCAGCGAATGGATTTGGCCGGTCGGGTCGATGTACAGCGGGTTCATTTTGGGAATGACCAGGCTGTCGGATTCGGTGAGCTGGTCGACCATCCAACCGCCCGTGTTGTAGAGGTGCAGGGTTTTGGCCTGGCTGGTTTCTGCCGAATCGGCCTTGCTGCCCAGTGATCGGGGTGTCGTGGCGTAGGCCTTTTGTTGATCCAGCCGACAAATAATGTCGTTGGCCGGTTCGTGGGTATGGCCGAAAATGAACACCATGTCATGGTGGTCGTCGGCAAGGTTTGCTTCGCTGAGCAGGTAGCGTTTGATGTAATCGGTAATGGTTTGCTTCAGGCTGTTGCCTACCGGTTCGTGGCGGGCAGTGGACGCGTGCATGTGCTGTTCGAACAGCCGAACCCGTTTCATGACGAAGTGGCGTACCACCAGTGGCCCGACCAGTTGAAGGAAGCGGTGGTATACCCAACGCAGGGGGCTGAAGAAGGTTTGCAGCAGCTTGCGCTTGACCGGATGGCTGATGCGCTGGCTTTCCCATGCTTCGAGCTTGCCGATAAGCAGTCTTAAAACCCGGTTAATGGCCTGTCCCCAGTCGCGGGCGCTTTTGGACTTGACGTTGTGGTACAGCCGGTCCACCAGTTTGTACTCGCCCACGTTAAAGGCCTGGCCCAGGTTGTACCAGCCAAACTCGAGAAAGGGGGCGTTGAACGCCTCAAGGTCCTCGATGTCTTTTGTTTCCAGTACGTCGGACAACAACTGCGAAGCGGCGCTGTACAGGGGCTGCAAGAAATGGCCGTGGTGGAACAGAATGGGCCGCCCCCCGATGAACACCCCGTAGTTGGGGTAGGTCACGGCAATGCTAAAGTCGCTTGGTACCAGCTCGTCGAGGAAGGTGTTTTTGATCAGCTCGTAGGGCGGCAGGGTTTTGGGGTGGTTGATGGCCGGCTGGTATAGGCTGTTGAGGACAAACTGGTGTTCAATCAATTGCTGCCACAGGTGGTGATCGTGGTTGCCGGGAATGTAGACGAAGGTTTTGAATAAACCGCTTTTGGCCAGCTCCTGGAAGAACCAGTAGCCGTTTTTCATGGCCAGCCCGTACGAGGCAAAGGAAAAGTCGAAGATGTCGCCCAGCAGGATGCACTGGTCGATGGGGCCGTCGGAACCAATTTGCTCGCGTAGCAGGTCGAGCAGGTTGCCGATAAACAGTTTGGCCGATACCCGCCGTTCAACCTGGCCGTCGGGGCTGGCGTCGTAGGCGGTTAGCAGGCTGGTGGCTGCTCCAAGGTGGATGTCGGAAAGAACAAAGGCGTTTCGCGCGTGGGGTAACATGCCTATTACTGTAGCATGGCGGCACTGTTTTGAGGGAAGGACGGCCCGGCAACGCTCTTGCCGTGGCAGCCATCACAGCTGTGGCAGTCTGGGAGGAGCAAGTGGCAACACCCGCTTGCGGCACCGGTTGGCTGTGTGTTGGTCACGTTTGGGTGTCTTGTTCTATCCCAAGCCACGGCTGCCATGCAAAGCGGGTGTTGCAAAAAGTCTCTCTACTGCACCTTACAGATTTACTGAGCTCCAACGACGGTTTACTGGGCCGGTTGAGCCGGTGGGAATCCCGCCGGCATCTGGGGCGCTTGTTGCTGTCCTAGCGCACCCAATGAAGGGGCCTGTAGTTCCGTTTGGGGCTGGTCGCCACCCTGAGCTGCCTGTGCCAGTAGTGCTAGTAGCGCCTTGGCTGCTTCGTTGCCGCCTTTACTACCTTCGGTGGCAGGGGGGGCCTGCGGGCCGGTAGCTTGCTGTGCTGGTTTCGGTTGTACAGCTGCCAGCGTTACGGGCTGCACCGGGGGCTGTCCCTGTTGTAGTGCTTGTAGCTTAGACATCGGTTGTCTCCATTGTTCATCCATCACTGTAGGGCATGGCTGAAAGTCTGGGGCAGCCACACCCCGTCCATCATAGGTCCCAGTCAAAGACATAAACGTGTGGTTGCCGGGGGATGTTGTTACGGTGTGACAGAGTATGACGCAAGCTTAAGACATCATTAATCAAGCGCTTGGCCCGATTAAACAGGCATGCCCGCCCCCACGGGCTGCGCGTTTGCGGCTGCAGGCAAAGCGCGCCGCAAAAGATAAAACAAACAAGGGTAAAGCGAACAAGACTGGGGCGTTGAGGCTAGCAGATGGTGCTACCCAGCGCGCCTGGCCCACCCCGGTTGCGTTTGGGGGGACGCCGCGCAATACCGGTGTGTTGGCTGTCGCCTTTGTTTTCAGCGTCGCTTTTCTCGTTTTTTGCCACACGGGTATTGGGTTGGTTGTTGTTGTTAATCTTGTTCTGCTGGGCCATCATTTTCATGGTTTGCTGCATGGCCTGCGGATTCATTTGGTTGTGCACACTCATGTTCATCGTCAGCCATCACCTCCGTCACACCAGTGTTTAGTTCGGCAGAACGACACAACCCTGGTATGCAGGGGGTACACGCGCTCTAGCCGTAGTTAAGGTCTCACACAGGTATAAACGGTGATTGAAAGCCTGTTTTGACAGCAAGGGCGTGTTTTTAAGGTTGTTTTAAGTTTGACCCCATTCCCTGATTCGCGACCATAGTCGTTTGTATCGAAACCGTTGTATTATGAAGGAGCCGTTACGGTTTAATAAAATTTAACTTCGGGTTAATATTCGGCCAATCGCTTTTGTATAAGGGGTTTTGCTCGTTCGATATCGCTTAATGTTTGCGGGCCCGCAAAAAACAGCTAGGCGTGTTATGACTTATTTAGTATGATGAAAACGTCTGGGATGTGACGCTGCTTGTTACAAGGAAAGCCATATGATGAAACAACCATTCAATGATGATGCTGATTTGGAGTGGGGATTTGATTTTCAACCCTTCGTTCAAGACCGGATGTATAAAACCAGTACCCGCATGGCCAAACTGATGGATCGAAATCTGACGCAGTTGGTTGTGAATACTGAACTGGTTGGTGAGTCGGCTTAAAGGCCGTTTTTGCCGTTCTCTGGACGCTCTAAGTCAGAAGAGACGCGGTTTTTGGCGCGACTTGTGCCCGTTACACCACCCGCTTAGGTGGGTTGTGGTTTTTGGGTTGGGCTGCTTCAGAAAACGACTCAACCAAATGACCCAATTACGGGTGGTTTAACCTTAAATCTTTGCTAAATCAGGCTGATTTGGGGGCAGTCGGTGTCATAATAAGGGTGGCGGATTCCAAAGCCGGTAGACCTGGAATTGATCCCCAGGTGTGCACCGAGCGTAGACGAGTCTGCCGAACGCTCTCCAGGTTGCCTGAAGCCTTGTGCGTGTGCCGATTGGTGCGATTGTTCCGTACGTACGGTGCTCGTCTGAGTGGTTTAAGGGTGTGCCTGTGAGCGCTTGGTCTCTTTTTTCCATAGCGTTGTTGACGCCCCCGCCCGACGTGTTGAGATGGGCCGTGGTGGTTATCGTGATGTTAGGAGCTGTTGAACCCCCCTGCCATGATTGATTCGAGTCGATTGACCAACCAGATGCAGCAGGTGCTGCAGAACTGCCAGCGCATTCTTCAGCGTTACGAGCAAACCCAGCTGGACAACGAGCATTTGCTGCTGGGCATGCTCGAAGACCGCAAAGGGTTGGCGGTTAAAATACTGTCGAAACTGAATGTGGATGTTCCGGCCTTTATTGGCGATCTGGAGTCGGCTGTCTCCCGTCGTTCCCGTGGATCGGTTAACGCGGTTCAGTCGGGCCAAGTGTTTTTAACCCCACGCCTGGGCCAGCTGTTTGACCGGGCCGGCCAGGAAGCCGAACGGATGAAGGACAGCTACATCAGTGCAGAGCATGTGATGATTGCCCTGGCCGACAGTGATGGTGATAGTGGCCAGTTGTTCAAGCGCTTTAACGTTACCAAAAACAATATTTACGCCATCCTCAAGGAGATTCGAGGCGCCCACAAGGTGGATTCGCCCGATGCCGACGCCAACTTCGAGGCCCTGGAGAAATACGGCATCGACCTGACCCAGAAGGCCCAGATTGGCAAGCTCGATCCCGTCATTGGCCGGGGCGAGGAGATTCGGCGGGTGGTGCAGGTGCTTAGTCGCCGGACGAAAAACAACCCGGTGCTCATTGGCGAGCCGGGGGTGGGTAAAACCGCCATTGTCGAAGGTCTGGCCTTGCGTATTGTGCAAGGCGACGTGCCCGAAGGCCTGAAGAACCGCAAGCTGATTTCCCTGGACATGGGGGCCCTGATTGCCGGCGCCAAGTACCGGGGCGAATTTGAGGAACGCCTCAAGGCGGTGCTCAAGGAGGTCCAGGCCAGCCAGGGCGAAGTGATTCTGTTTATTGACGAGTTGCACACGGTGGTCGGGGCCGGCGCCATTGAGGGATCGATGGATGCCAGCAACCTGCTCAAGCCCATGTTGGCCCGGGGCGAGCTGAACTGTATCGGGGCGACGACGATTAACGA
>JAGQHJ010000052.1 GCA_020431915.1 Cyanobacteria bacterium HKST-UBA04
TCAACCCGTCCCAGAGGTGCCAGTCTTCGTCGTAGCTGGGCAATACCCAAATGGGTTCCAAGCGGGCCAGCAGTAGGCCTGCAATTACGGCACGATGGGCGTTTCTGGCCACCAGAACCGGTTGGTTCGGCTTTAACCAGCTTAGGGCCAGCAGGCTGGCATGGAGCCCTGCCGAGGCTCCATTGACCAGGTAGAAGGAATGGGCTGCCCCATAGGCCTGTGCTACCAGGGTCTGCGATTCGAGGATGATGCCGGCCGGATCGCTGAGGGTGTCGAGGCCCGGCAATTCGGTGGTATCGAAGGGGGTAAGGGTATCGAGCCATGCCAGCCGGTCGCTGATGGTGCCAAACCAGGGTTGGCCGCCGTGGCCGGGGACATGACAACGAAGACCCGTCCCCAAAGCGGAACGGGTCTCGTTGTATAAGGCATCGTTAATGGGGAAAGCCACCATAACGGGGTTTCGCGCGCGCGGGTCTATCTGCGATAGCCGCCGCCACCACCGCCGCCACGGCCACCACGGTCGCCACCACGGCCACCGCCATAACCGCCGCCACGGCCGCCACGGTCACCGCCGCTGCGTTCAGGCGGCGGACCCGAAGGCACGTACTCGCGGTCGGACGGGTGCAGCTCTACGCCAGGGTAGTTTTCAGCCCATTCTTCCGAGGTAACGCCCTTGATGGTCAAGCTGGCACGGCCCCGGTCGTCGACTTCCTTGCAGCGAACCACGACGTCATCCCCCATGTCGAAGAGGTCTTCGACGCGGTTGATGCGGTAGGAGGCGATTTCGCTGATATGGACCATGCCGTCCTTGTTGGGCCCGATTTCGACAATAATGCCGGAGGGCATCAACCGGACCACCTTGCCGGAATACAGTTGGCCCGGCTCGATTTTCATCGTCAGGTTCTGGATGATCTGCTTGGCCTTCTCGGCACCAGGGCCTTCGACGGCGGTGATGATGACCAGACCGCTGTCCTCGATATCGATTTGGACACCGGTTTCCTCGATGATGCTGCGGATCATCTTGCCGCCAGGGCCAATAACCGTACCGATATCGCTCGGGTCGATGTTCATCGTGATCAGGCGCGGTGCCCAACGCGACATTTCAGGCCGTGCCTCGGACAACGATTCGGCCATCTTGTCGAGAATGTGCAGGCGACCCCGACGGGCTTGTTCAAGGGCGATGCGCATAATCTCGACGGAGATACCCTGGATCTTGATGTCCATTTGCAGGGCGGTAATACCGTCCTTGTTACCGGTGACCTTGAAGTCCATGTCGCCGAGGAAGTCCTCGATGCCCTGGATGTCGGAGAGCACCTTGTACTGGTCCCCTTCCTTGATCAGGCCCATGGCAATCCCGCCAATGGGAGTGGACACGGGAACACCGGCATCCATCAGCGCCAGCGAGGCGCCGCAGGTGCTGGCCATACTGGTTGACCCGTTGGATTCCAGTACCTCGGAGTTGACCCGGATGGTGTAGGGGAAGTCTTCCTTGGAAGGCAGCGACGGTGCAATGGCGCGTTCGGCCAGGGCCCCGTGGCCAATTTCACGACGGCCGGCGCCGCGCATCGGCTTGACTTCGCCCACACTGAAACCAGGGAAGGCGTAGTGGTGGATCCAGCGTTTTTCCTTGAGCGGGTCAATGCCGTCGAGATCCTGCGAATCGCCGGGTGAACCCAGGGTGCAGATGCTCATAACCTGGGTATTGCCCCGGGTAAATATGGCACTGCCGTGGGTACGTGGCCACATGCCCACCTTGGTCCAGATGGGGCGGATCTCTTCAGGGTTCCGGCCATCGGCACGAACGTTCTCGTCCATGATCATGGTGCGCATGATGTCTTTTTCAACCTGTTTGAAGGTTTCGCCCACCAGGTCGATTGCCGTTGAGTCGAGCAGTTCCTTGAGGCTGTCGCCTTCGGCCAGGGCCGCGACCTTTTCCTTGAGCGACTTCTTCAGGGTGTCGAGGGTTTCCTTGCGCGCGTCGCGATCAAAGTTATGGTAGGCCTCGTTGATGGTCGACTCGCAGTGCGACTTGACGAAGGCTTGAACCGGGCTCGGATCGATGTCGGGCACGAATTCCTGTTTAACCACACCGGCTTCGCGGGCCAACTCCAGCTGGATATCGACCTGCTTACGGATCTCGGTGTGGGCCAGCTCGATGGCCTGCAGCATGATGTCTTCCGACACGAAGTTGGCACCGGCCTCGACCATCATAATCGAGTCGGCCGTCCCGGAGACCACCAGGTCAAGGGCGCTGTCGGCCATTTGTTCATGCTTGGGGTTCATCACAAACTGGTTGTCGATATAGCCAACCCGAACGGCACCAATGGGGCCGAGGAAAGGCAGGCCGCCCAGGGTAATGGCAGCCGAGGCACCCAAAATGGCCAGTACGTCGGTTTGGTGTTCGCACACCGACAACGGTGTGGCGACAACCTGAACATCGTTGCGGTAGCCGTCGGGCCACAGTGGCCGAACGGGTCGGTCAATCAGGCGGCAGGTCAGTACGGCCTTTTCCGAGGGGCGGCCTTCGCGCTTGATGAAGCCACCGGGCAAGCGCCCGACAGCGTACATTTTCTCTTCGTAGTCGACGAGGAGGGGGAAGAAATCAATACCGGGGCGGGGTTCTTTGCTGGCCGTGGCGGTGACGATAATCACCGTGTCATCGGTTTTAATCACACACGAGCCGCTGGCCAATTTGGCTAGTTGGCCGGTTTCAATCGTAACGCTCTGTTCGCCAATCTGCAGGGTTCTGGAGATGGCGGGGGGAATGGCGCTGGGTGTTTCAGTCAGGATTTCAGTCATCTTGTCGTTTCTTCTTTCTGATTTCACATCATCATCATCATTTTTCGTCTGTCAGGCGCGGCGCTGCTTTCTTAGTTTCAGCTGCTTTTGTATTGAACACACCACGCCATTGCGGGGAACCTGGTCTATGGATATCTATCGACGCCCGTTTTACGGGGTAGCCGAGCCGGTTCCTGGACACCACCCGATGGTAGGGATGGCAGGGATTGACACCCTATTTTAGGGGAAAAGCACCGCATTGTAAAAATATGTTAAACGAATTGGTGCAATTGGCCATAAATCCGCTTGTTACCAGGGTTTTTGGGGACGCCATGGGTCCGTGGGGGCGGTCTTTGTGCCACAAAACAAGGGGCGCACAAGAAAAGTTTCAGGGGCCTTTATTTAGTGTTATGCCTAGGTATAGGCGTATCAGACCCCACCCTCGACCCCACCTCCGACGATGATTTGACGATGATCCCACCCATTGCTTCACAATACACGCCTTTTTCAGGGGCTTTTAACCCCAATGCCTCTGCAATGGGGGCTTTTGCCACGGTTAGGGCTAAATATTCCGGTTCTGGTGTCGATAAGGTGGCCTTTTCCGGGGTTTTTTCCAAAAAACCACCCGATCAACCCGGCAACAATCGCCCTAATGACCTGCCCGACCTGCCCGACAAGCCCAATCAGGCCAAATCGTCCAAATTACCTTGGTTTTACCGGCCCGTGGTCAGCATTATGAGCCTGCTGTACCTGCACCCCGGCATGCTGCAGTGGGTGGTTCCCGATGCCATCAACCCGCTGCCCTCGGTTCACGAGATTATGCGCGAACCGCACACGTTGGCAAAAACATTCAAAAGTCTGGACGGCACCAAACTACAGGGGTATTGGATGTCGTCGCTAGGGGCAAAAAGCGATAAAACCATCATCCTCGGCCATGGTTACTACGGCAACGCTGCGGTGATGGTGGATTTGGCCAAACACTTCCGTCGAAACGGCTTTAACGTGTTTCTGTTCGATTTCCGTGCCCATGGCAAAAGCGGGGGCAATACCACCTCCATTGGCTTCCACGAAGGCAAGGACGTGGCAGCGGCTGTCGAATTCGTGCGGGCCTCGGCTGGCGAGCAGGCCCAGGACCTGTTTTACATGGGCCACTCGATGGGAGCCGCCGCCCTGATGATGACCCCAAAAAGCCTGGAAGCCCATCCCGGTGCCCTGGCCCGGTTAACCAAGCACCTGGACGGCGTTATTCTGGATTCGCCCTACGCCTACCTGAAGCCCTCCGAAAATGCCTTTGTGACGCAGATTCGCGACTTTAAGCCCAGAACCCGGTTGGGCCGCTGGGTCTGGGGGTGGTTCCGCCTGCCGCTGTTCAACATGGTTCGACGCATCTCGCTGCATATGGAGCAGGAATCGCAGTCTCTGCTGAACCTGCCTTTTCCCATTACCGAGTTCAATACCAAGCAGACTTTCCAACCCCTGCAACGGCAGATTCACGTGCACCAGATTCACGGGCAGGACGACACCTCCACCCGGATCGAGGATGCTCGCAATATCTTCGAGTTCCTCAAGAAGGGCACCAGCCGTATTTTACGCTTTGTGACCCTGGATGCCGATCATACCTTCCGGCGCCAGGTCGACAACCGCTACACGGTTTTGCGAGACCCCGATACCTATATTGGCAGCATTAACCAGTTTATTGACGACGTGATGCGCTATAAATACGGGGCCAGCTTTGGGCCGGACCACTTCCCCCATCGTCAGGCCTCCTGAGTGTTTCGGCTTTTATGCGTGCAATGTGCTGAAAACGAAACACCGCCCCTACCGTGTTAGGCGGTATTCAGAGACGGTGTTTTGTTTAATGCTGCAGTTTAACGCGCGCGCGGCTACTTACGGATACCCAGCGATTCAATCAGGGTTTTGTATTCATCGGGGGTCCGGTGGTGCTTGAGGTAGTTCAGCAGGCGACGACGACGGCCATTGAGCTTGAACATCCCGCGGCGGGTGGAAAAATCTTTTTTGTTTTGCTTCAAGTGTTCCGTGAGAATGGCAATACGCTTGGACAGGATGGCGACCTGTACCTCGGCGGAACCGGTATTGCTTTCGGTTTGGCCAAACTCGGCGGTCAGTTGTTTTTTATCTTCGGCGGTTAATACCATGGGGGACTCAAAACCTATCGTTGTGGACTAGACCTAAGTGGAAATAAAGGAGGGAGTGGAAAAAGAGGGGGGTTCGAGAACGAGCGGCTTTAAAACCGGGGTGACCGAACCGGGGCCTTGCAAACGGCTGTCGCACTGACACGGGCAAGACGCGAAAATCGATTGTACCGGATGCCACCCTCAAAAAGCAAGTCATCAACCGTGGGGGTTCTGGTTTGGGGGCATCCTCGCGGCACTGTATTGGTCAGGCGCTTTACGGTATGATACGACACACTGCGGTATGAGAGAACCCGATGACGATTGACAGGAGTGTTTCGGTTCGTTGCCCCACTGCGTTGTTCCTTCCCAAGCCCGTGCCGGTGTTGACCCGGCCACCCCGCCCCGGCGTCCCTTTTTTAGGGTATTGCGTGGCGGGGTGGCTGGGTTGCTGATGCTTCTGAGCACGACTGGCATGACTGGTTCCATGGCAGCGCTTCTGGCCGGCTGCCAGCAGGCCATGCCGCCGCAGCAGGAAGAGGTCATTCTGGAGGAAGCCAAGGCCAACATCGAGAAGGGCAACCTGAAGACCGCCTTGAACCAGCTGAGCAAGGTGCTGGTTGAAAACCCCCGCAATACCGATGTCATGGTTAACCTGGCCTGGATTTATATTTATCTGGGCGAATTCAACAAGGCCACGGGTCAGGTCAAGCTGCTTGAGGAAACGGAACCCGATAACCCGGACATCTTCTACCTGAAAGGCCGTATTTTTGCCGGGTTGGACCAGTGGATCGACGCCCTGGACATGTACAACTCGGCGTTGGAGTCGGACGTGAACAATGCCCAGCTCCATGCCGACATTGCCGAAGCCTTCCTTAACCTGCACGAGTCCGAGGCGGCGGAAGGCGCGGTCCGCGAATTTAAGGTGGCCATGAAGCTGGCACCGGATGTGAGCAACTACACCTTTGGGCTGTGCCGGGCCTACCGAGAAACCAAGCAGTACGAGGAGGCCATCGAGGCCTGCCAAAGCGCCAAGCTGGGCGTGGGCGACGAGCCGCAGGAAGTGGAATCGATTAACCAGGTTATCGAAACCATTAAGCTGTTGCAGTCTCTCGATAAGACCGATAAAACCGAAACCGCCACGGAAACCGCTCCCGAGGCTTCTGGCGACGCGCCCGCCCATGGCGGTAGTGGTGGCGGTGCCGCTGCACCCCCTTTACCAGCCACGCCCGAGCATGGCGGTGGTCAGCAGGGCGGTATGTAAACACCACCCTGGCCCTATGTGCCCGCCTCTGTGCTTCGATGGGGTGTCTCGGTCCTCTGTAGGGTTGGAAACAAAGACCGGGTTGTCGGCGTCTAGAGCACTTGTGGGGCTGGGCTCCTCCTTCCCGCTTTTCCCTCTAGGTTCTCCCCTATTCCATTCCAACACGCAGGTTCCCAACGGGAGTTGTTTAACGATGATGTGCTTCAAATGCGTTTACCCAAAGGGTTTAACCGGGTGGCTGCTTGTCTTGGCGCTCGTAGCGGTGTTTGCCAGTGTGCTGGTGGGGCTGGTTTATGCTCCGGCCATGCCCGTTGCCCGTGCCGAAACCCTCAAGGGGCGGGTGGACTATTACGGCGAGCATGAAGGTAGCAAGGCCCAAGGCCCCCAACAGAACGGTTTTTTGGGCCGGGTTACCGATGGCCGGACGGGCAAGGGGCTTGGAGGGGCGACGGTGTCGGTGCCCAGCAAGGGGTTTAAAACCCAGACCGACGGCAGCGGCGCTTACCGTATTCGCGAAGGGGTGCTTGATACACAGAAACCGATGATTCTGAGCGTGGAAAAAGACGGCTATGCCCCGTTTTCCATTACCATTCGCCAGAGCCAGTCCCCGCCCATGCAGTTAAAGCTGACCCAGCTGGCCAGTGGCATTGTGTTGGACAGCCAGTTGAGACACCTGGGCGATGGATCCTATGCCCCGGCCTCCAGTGGGGCGGGTAAAATGCGCTTGCCGGCCCAGGGTATTGCCCTGCAAATCCCGTTCCGGCTCAACGGCCACCCGGTTTCCGACAAGCCGACGTTGGTTATTGGCAGTATTATTGGCCTGGATACCATGATGGCCCATACCGTGGAAGGGAACCCGATGGGGGTCAGTGCCGGGCCCTTGCTGGTGATGGTTAACGGGCGGCAGGTGGCGGCCATTCAGGTTAACGGCGATGGCCAGCGTATCCAGGTACCGGCCTCGGCGCTGAACCCTTCGGGGCAAAACATGCTGACGGTGCAGACCGGCTACCAGGTTAAGGGGTACACGGCCTGGGGCGAGCAACAACTGGATTACGACGACATGGAACTGATGCACCTGACGCTGTATCCGTAAGGGCACCGGTCAAGGCGTTGGTCATTTGAAGCAATCTGGCCATTGGGCGGGTTTTATTGACCTACTGATGTGTAGACAATTAACTGTGGAGCGTCCTTCAATGATGCGTGTTTCAATGGTTTCCTTTGGTGCCCGCCTGGGCTCGTTTGTTAAGGCCGGTACCCCCCAACCGGCCATGAATCACCTGGTAGACAAGGTTGAGGCGGCCTCCAAGGGGGCCTTTAAGGGGTCGCCCGGCCCGGCCATTCTGAATCAACCGGGGCAGGTGGCCCGGCAGTTTTTGCTGTTGACCCCGAAAGAATATGCGTATGCCTACGAAAACCTGCCGGCCGATATGCCCCAACCGGCCCAGCAGCACCGGTTAAACCAGTTGCATGCGCATGCCCGCCAGTTTGATACGGTCGACATTTCATTAGATGCCTCGGACGAGATTTCCGGTGTTGATTTTGCTACGATACGGCCTGAGGAAAAAACCCGGTTTCAGTAACCGGTAAGTGGTTACCCTTGTAAGGAGCGTGTGATTGGACTGATGCGACTTTCGCTTCAACCGGCCTTCGGGGCCCGAGTTGCCCGAATGATTGGCTATGACGGCAAGGCCCCAGCCATGGAAACGGCGGTGGTCGATGTTCGCCGGGCCAGTGGTGACCGCTTTGTGGGGGTTGGTCTTTGTAAAGCCTCTGTGGCAGCCCAGCAGGCCGAACAAGGGCAGGTTACCGATTTTTTGCTGCTGACCCCCGATGAGCAACAGCTGCTGGCGTCCGGCTTTACGGCAGATATGGCCCGAGATGCCCGGTCGGCCGCCATTGATGATCGCAAGCGGCAAATGGAGGCCCATGCCCGTCAATGGGGGCTGGTTCTGCTGCCGGTCGATGATGCCGGCAATATTGCTTCCTATGACTTTGCCCAGGTCGAGCTTCATCCCTTTACAGCCAGCGATTTGACCTAGGCCCTAGGGACGCCGATCAGCATAGGGGTGCCTGGGGGAACCCGGTGTTTTTGGGGGTATCGGGTTTGTAGGGGCGGGTGGCCACTTTGCAGGGGGGATGAAAAGCATTGCGTGATTCGCTATACTGGAAGGAGGCCGGTCTTTTTTTTCCGGCTCGCAATACGTTTGAACAGGAAAGGTGCTGATTTGCACGCTTATGGCCATCTTAAAGGTTGTTGAATACGGCGATCCGGTTTTGCGGGCCCCGACCAAGGAGGTCGTGAAGGTCTCCAAGAAGATTCAGCGCTTGGTCGACGACATGTTCGACACGATGTACGCCCAGAATGGCTGTGGTTTGGCTGCCCCGCAGGTGGGGGAAAGCAAGCGCATTTTTGTGCTGGACTGTGCCACGGAAACCCACCCCATGCAGCCGATGGTGTTTATCAACCCCGTTATTGTCAAGAAATCCGGGGTTTTTCTCTCCCATGAGGGCTGCCTGAGCTTTCCTGGTGTGTATATTGACGTGAAACGCTATGCCCACGTCACCATCCGGGCCAAGGACATCAAGGGGCGCCCTTTTTCCCTGACCCCGGAACCGGGCACCCTGCTGGCCATGGCCATTCAGCACGAGTTTGACCACCTGGAAGGCATCCTCTTCGTGGATCACGTGATTGACCGGTTTGGCACCGACGAGATTCTCAAGGCGCATCACCTGCCCACCATCGAGCCGGAGATGATTCTGGACGAGCCGGAACTGGACGAGGGGCTGCTGGCGATGCTCAGCGAGGCTGAGTCGGGGCAGGCCGCCCCGGCCAAGAAATCCAAGGCCTCGCGCGAAAAATCGGCGTAGCATGCTGCGCGCCCAATACCCAATGCTTGCCTGTGGCCAAAAAGAAAAAGCCCGACCGGTGCACGAGTCGCCTGTATCCCCGAGATGGCAGGGCGTTAGGCGGGCAGGTCGGGCTCTGATGCTATGCGCGCACGGTGTGGTTAAAACCGCTTGGCACATGGTCAAGGCACTATGGTTACAGACACTGTGGTGTTGTGGTGTGTGCTTGCAGAAACGAGGCGCTTCTGCCGGTTGCTGCGATGTGGGTGGTTCTCCCCCTAAAATGAGCTTGATGGGTATGGCCAGGGGTGGGGTGCCGGTTTGTACTCCCCGTTTGTAACTCCCGTATAGCCTTACTATAAACCGGTTTTACCGGCTTTACCAGTACAGCCGCTGACGACTTTGGGCCGGGTGTCGTCAGCCACTGACGACTTAAGGAAATCTTAAGGCCCCGCTTCGTTCGGGCTTGTTTGCTGTTTCAAGGGGTTAATATCAGTATTGGGCAAGCCTTTTAGGGGTTTGGCATACGGAATCTCTAGACAAAGGCATGGCTGGCGAAGCCATGGGTCGTCGTGTAGAATTAAAGTATAGTAGTCTGTTTGATTGTCGAAGCCGGGCCGGTTTGTCGGTGTCCGTGTGGGCACTGTCTGAAGTCGGTCTCGGTCAATCAATCCCAACCATAAGGGTTTTCGACGACAACACAATGATTGACAGGTGCGCGCATGATCGATTTGCACATGCACACCACCTTCTCCGACGGGTCAATTACCCCGGCTGAGGTGGTGCAGATGGCCGTGGACAACGGCATCAAAGTCATTGCCATTACCGATCACGACAACACCCGATCCTACGCCGAAGCGGTTGAAGCCGCCCAGGGAAAGGATTTGGTCGTGATTCCCGGCATTGAAATCAACACGTACTGGCAGGATTACGAGGTCCATATCCTGGGGTACTTTATTAATCCCGACGACGAGCTGCTTCAGGACGTGTGCCAGAAGCACAACCAGCAGCGGGGCGTCCAGATGCGCGAGATGATGGCCCTGATTAAGACACACGGCAACATCGGCCTGGATCTTGATGACATTAAGGAAACGTCGCGCGAGGGTGGTACGCTCGGGCGGCCCCATGTGGCCCGGGCCCTTGTTAAGAAAGGTGGGGCGGCCAACATGAGCGAGGCCTTCCGCAAGTACCTGCTGCCCAAGTGCCCGACGTATTTCCGGCGTCAAACCGTTACGCCCCACGAAGCGGTTGAGGCCATCTACGAAAGCGGGGGCGTGGCCGTTATTGCCCACCCTGGCGATATGCCCATTATTCGCGACTTGGCCCAGGACCTGATGAACTACGGGTTGCGGGGCCTGGAAGCCTACCACAAGAGCCACAGCCCTGGCGAAATCGAGTTCCACTGCTCGCTGGCCGAAGAGCTTGGGTTGATTGTGACCGGCGGCACCGATTTCCATGGCACCGTCGATGCCTATCCCACGGCTCTCAAGCGCTTGCACGTGCCCGACTGGGTGTTTGAAAAGCTGAAGCTTGAAAAGCAACGCATCGACATGGCCTCGATCAAGGCCTCCTAGCCGCAAGTAACGCAAGTAGCACTTGTATAGGTTAATCCAGACCGGTTATTCCAGCTCGGTTATTCCGGCCCGGTTATTCCGGCCCGGTTATTCCAGCCCGGTTATTCCAGCCCGGTTATTCCAGATCGTACACGCTGTCGGCTTGTGGCGGGTCGTTGTAGGGCGGTGGATCGTCGGGAAACTTGGCCGTGCGGTACCGGCCGCCGTCGAAGGTATCGCTGGTGATCTGGGTCAGTTTGATCTGGCTATTGTCCTCGCGGGCCTGGCGCAGTGCCGTATCCCAGCCGTTAAAGTCGGCAGTGTCGGGGGTTTTTATAAAAAACATCCGGGTCGTGTCGGTGTTGTCCCAGTTCTGCCAGTCGCGGTTGTAGGCACGTTCCAGGTTGCGCACCTCATCGCCACCCATATACCGCACTGCTCCTTTGGACTGGGCCATGATGGCCTTGAGGCGCGTTTCGAGCGGGCTGTAAATGCTGGCAGGGGTGCCGGGAAAGGCAAAAATGTTGTAGGTACCGAATCGGACCGATGGACAAGGGGGAATAAACATCAGGGGCGACCTGGCTTAGTTTCTTGGCGGAAACCGGCGAATATCGGCGGTCTGGTCCCTAGGCGGATCGGAGACCTGGAACAGCACCACCTGGGTGCTGTCACCCTGTGCATCGCGCAAGGCGTTATCCCATTGGTTAAAGGACCTTGACTGGGGGGTCTTGAGGTAGATGACCCGGGTGGGATCCGATTTGTCCCAGTTTTGGCCCATGGCGTTAAAGGCACTTTCGAAGGTGTCTACCTGATCGGCAGGCAGACGGGTGACGGCCCCGTTGGATTGGGCAATGACGGCATCGATGCGGTCTTCGAGCGGGCCGTAAATGCTGGCGGGGGTGCCCGGAAAGGCAAAAGCCGAGTAGCCGCCAAAGGCGGGGGTGGGGGCGGTTTTTTGGGAAACGGGTGAAACGGGGGAGAAGGGGGGTAGGGTGACTTTCATTGGGGGAAACGCTCCGGTTGACAGGAAAAATGGGGTAAAAAATAGGTTGGGGTTAATCCAGGCTGTAGCTCAGGGCCGTGACAAACCGGGCCCGGCTTTGCTGTTTGCGCAGGGCCTTGATATCGGTTGGGGTCAGGGTTAGCTTGTTGCGGTTGGTCAGCATCACACGGGCCGTGTCGTCGTAGCGCTGCATCATCAGGCGCAGGGCATGGCCAGGGCCGCTTAAGGCGGGCTTGTGCCAGCCCATGGCAGTTTTCAGGCGCCACCACGGGGCCTTAATGGCGTGCTTGTACAACATCTTGAACCAGCCGTTTTGAGTTTCGAGGGTGTTCAGGGCTTCGAGGGCCTGGTTGGTGTGGTGGTAGTCGTCGCCGGCTGCCGGCAGGCCGTTCTTGATTTGCAGGGCCACAAAGGCCTGTTTGAGCAACTGGCCGATGGGGGCCTGGCTTTGGTCCACCAGCAACATGGGTTGTTTGTTCTGGCTGGCGGTTTCTTGAGCCTTGGTCCATTCGGGTTCCACGGCAGCCTGTGCTTGGAAGGGGGGGGCCTCGGCATAGAAAAAGCTGGGCGGGAACCACAGTAAACTGTGGCTGTCGGCGTTGTGTGCTTCAAGAATGGGGGTAACCCAAGGGTGTTTGTCGGCCTTTAGCACGGTAATGCCCATGTCCCGAAGCCGATGAAGCAGGCCATGCTTGTCGTCGCGGGTGTCCTGGGCCAGCTGCAACAGTTCGTCGGTGGCCACTTCCAGTCGCTGGGCATGGGTCAGGCTGGAGGCCCGGTTGTCGTTGAAGGCCTTGTACAGGGCATTGCTGCTGCTGTCACCACCGGGTTTGGTTGTTTTCGAGGCCACGGTCGGGTCGGGCTGCGGTTCGTCGAGAATGGTCACGGGCGGGGCGGCTGTGGCCGAGGAGGACGAGGTGGATAAACCTTGGCTGCCTTGGCCCGGCGTGTAGGACGAGGCAATGGGGGTAAATTGATCCGTCGACTGAGGCTGAAACTGGGGCTGGGGTTGAGACCAGAGCCATGGCGCTGGTGTTGGCGGTGTGGCGGTCGGCTGTACGGCGGCATAGGTATAGGCATAAGCCGAGGTCGGGTAGGCAGTGGGGGTTACGACATAGGGGGAAGGCGGGGCGTACGGATAAGCAGCCGGGTCGGGGTAGGAATAGGAATAGGGGTAGTTGGACTGAAGGGAGGCGGGTGCCAGTGTATAAGCGTAAGTCTGTGGTGTGTAAGTCTGGGGTGTATAGGTTTGTGGTGTATAGGCTTGGGGGGGGTAGGTCTGGTTTATGACATAGCCCTGAGCCGCCCCATAGCCCTGACCAGGGGTATAGCGCTGTTTGTAGAGCTGGTTATAGACGGGTTGTATGGGGGTGACAGGCCAAGACATACGAATGAACACATCACTTGATCATTGAAACGCGGTTTTGGGAAACGCGCCTTCGGGAAACGGGGCGTGTAGCCACACAGGGGAAAAATGCCCAAATCAATAAAACCCAGACACCAGGGTAATTGCCCATGGCACGCGGTTTCGTTACGGGCTGTAAATACCGTGCCAAGCCCCATTATAGACAAACCGACCCGTGGGGGGATAGGGCTGGTGTTTGGCAGGGGGTTTCGTTACGATGGACAAGGAGGCATAAGCCCGTTTCCTGTTTCTCGTTCCTTGTATCGGTACATCCCCGCTGTGCGTGCCTCTCCCTGTTCGTGGTGACGTTCTCTCGCGTATGGGTGGGGGTAGGGTGTGCCGGAAAGGTAGTGATAGCCGTCATAAAGGTGGTGCCCGCTGATGAATTCCAAGCCAACCATAGCCGCTCAAGCCGATGGGTTAATCGGCAACACGCCGCTGGTTCGTCTCCAGCATTTAAACCAGGGCTGCAAGGCCGACGTGGTGTTGAAGCTTGAGAGCATGAACCCGTGCAGCAGTGTCAAGGATCGCATTGCCAAGAGCATGATCGATGCCGCCGAGGCGGCCGGATCCATTACCCCCGGCAAGTCGGTGCTGGTAGAGGCCACCAGTGGAAACACCGGTATTGGCTTGGCCTTTATTGCGGCATGCAAGGGCTACGAGCTGATTTTAACCATGCCCGAGACCATGAGTATGGAGCGGCGTATGGTGTTGATGGCGTTTGGGGCCAAGGTGATCCTGACCCCCGGTCCGCTGGGGATGAAAGGGGCCGTGCAGAAGGCCGAAGAGATTGCCGAGAATACCGAGAATGCCTGGATTGTTGGGCAGTTTGAAAATCCTGCCAACCCCAAGGTGCACTATGAAACCACCGGCCCGGAAATCTGGCGCGACACCAACGGCGAGGTAGCCGTGTTTGTGGCCGGTGTGGGTACGGGTGGCACCATTACCGGCGCGGGCCGTTACCTCAAAGAGCAGAACAAGGCCATCCAGGTCGTGGCGGTCGAGCCCAAGGAGAGCCCCGTGCTGAGCGGTGGTGAGCCAGGCCCCCATAAAATTCAGGGCATTGGTGCCGGGTTTGTTCCGGCCATTCTCGACACGGACGTGTTTGACGAGGTGGTGCAGGTTACCAGCGAGGAGGCCATGGGGTGTGCCCTCAGGCTGGCCCAGGAAGAAGGGCTGTTTGTGGGTGTTTCGTCTGGTGCTGCCGTGGCGGCGACCCTGAAGCTGGCCCAGCGGCCTGAATTGACCGGCAAGCAGGTGGTCACCATCATTCCGTCCTTTGGCGAGCGGTATTTAAGCACCCCGATGTTCAAGGATATCCGCGACGCGTCGGCCCAGCTTGAAACCGTTCTGGTGTAAGGGGCGAACCCCAAAGGCTGATCTCCCCTATGACCCTGACCCAACCCTACAGCAAGGCCGGTGATTCGGTAAATCTGTTCAAACGGATGGCCGAGGATGTCCATGCGGTGTTTGAGCAAGACCCGGCTGCCCGGACCGTTTTCGAGGTGTTGATGTGCCACTGGTCGCTGTGGGCCATCTGGGCGCACCACGTCAACCACTGGTTGTGGCGCCATGGGCTCTACTTTACCTCGCGCTTCATTGCCCAGTGGGTGCGGTTGTTTACGGGTATCGAGATCCACCCCGGCGCCGTGCTTGGCCGGCGGGTGTTTATTGACCATGGGATGGGGGTGGTTATTGGCGAAACCGCCGTGGTTGGCGATGATGTCGTTATTTACCAGGGCGTGACCCTGGGCGGTACCGGCAAGGAAAAGGGCAAACGGCACCCGACCCTGGGTCAGGGTGTGGTAGTGGGGGCCGGTGCCAAGATTTTGGGCAACATTGCCATTGGCGATCACTGCCGGGTGGGGGCCGGATCGGTGGTCTTGCGCGACATCCCGTCGGATTCGACCGTCGTGGGGGTGCCTGGGCATATCGTGCTTCGTGACGGCAAGCGTGTGGTCATCACCGATCCCAAGCAAATCAACGATCCGTTGAGTGACGTGATTGCGGCCCTGTCGGATCAAATCAGTGACGTGAAGCGCTACCTGCATCAGTATGGCAGTGGTAGCGGGGGCACCGGTGTTGAATTGGAGATGCCCCTCTGTTTAAAAGCGTTTACATCGGATTGTGACGAGACCGAACGTTCTGAGGATTCGGCGGATGATTCGGAAACGGGTCTCTAAAACCCCGATGGGATGGGCGTGTTGCTCCCGTCGTAAATATATACAATAATCATTTAGTTTTATTTCTTTTGTACCGGAAATATTTGCAATTGACCGGTACATCCCCGATAATATTATTTATCGAGTATGCAATTGTTGCATGGCGAGGAGAATGCACTGTATGGCACGAGTATTGATCTCCATGAAAGATGACTTCCTCAAGCAGATTGATGAGGTCGCCGAATCTGAGCAGCGATCCCGGAGTGAGTTGATTCGCGAAGCATTGCGTCAATACATTCGCAAGAACGTTGTCGCCCAAAACCCCAAGGTTGAGCAGGAAGCCCGCGCGCTGGAGTCCTTGCTGGAGTCCTAATTCGTGGTGTGTGGCAGTTGCCAGGCTGGGCGCGCCAAGGTGGACAACCAGGCTGCATAATCGCGGGGGTCAGTGTACAATAGGTAGCAATCGCCTCACGGTCTCTGCTGTGACAGCGATGGTGGTATCTATGCTTTGAGACGGCCAGTCTGGCTGTATTTGAGTGGACGTACACGTACTGTATGACAGGCTTGCCGCCTCTTCCTCCATTCCGTCCATGGGACCACCGCCCATAGCATTGTGCGTTGAGAAGGTTTTTTGCCGCCGTGGTGCATATTGCAGATTTTGTTGAAATAGACGATCCCATTCGGCTGTATGTCCCGCAAACGGTGGCAGGTCCTCCGATGACCTTCGACTGCAAGGTGAAATACGTGCTGAAAAGTACCGTGCTCTTGCAGTTTCCTATCGAGCAGGCTGATCTGGCCCAATCGGTGGTGACGGCGGGCATGGAGCTGGAGAGTGAATTTTTAAAACGCGGTAACGAGCATGCGCTGCGGATGCCCACCACGGTCAAGGCTTTCAAGCGGGAGAAAAACACGGCCAGTGCCCTGGTTGAGATTCCGTTTGATTTCAAGGAATACTTCCGGCGCCGGCACGTGCGTATTCCGGCCCGCTTTCCCGTGCGGGTGACCTTTTTTTATCAGGGCGAACAAAAAAACCTGCAGGGGCAGAGCATTAACATGAGTGGCGGCGGGATGCGCCTGACGGTGTATAACCACGTG
>JAGQHJ010000053.1 GCA_020431915.1 Cyanobacteria bacterium HKST-UBA04
TACGCGGGGCCTCCGGGACATGGCGCGGCGTGATTGATACTGAGCATGGGGTGGTTAACCCCGAGCTGAGCCAGAACCTGATTCGGTACTGGGTGGAAAGTCCCCGGGCCTTGCAGTTGGCCCGTCATCTTTCCGAGCAGTTGGCCCAGTCCGCCGAAAGCGGTCGGGGCAACGTTACCAGCGATACGCCAGCGTATCGCTGCTTGGGCAACCAGGACATGCTGCAGTTGACCCTGGGTATGGAAGCCAATCTGCGGGGCGAAATCCCGTCGTATTTTCTGGCGGATACCCCGTCACCCACCGGCCAGCCCCAGGGCAACGAAGCCTACCAGGCGGCCGGGCAGATGGTGCAGTCGCTGCGGGCCGGCACCGGTATCGAGGCCGAGCTGGATGCCATGCTTTCCACCAGCACCACCACGCCCACCAGCACCACCACACCCACCAACACACCCGTCAGCACCCTGCCTGTCTTTACGATGCCCGCGGCCTCGACCAACGGTGCCTTTAACGGGGGGCCGGTCAACGACCCGAGGATGGCACGTTTTGATGCCGCCCTCCACAGTCCGTCAACGGCCTTTGGGTACGGGGTCAGCGAGAATCGGTGGGCGTTAAGCAACCCCATTAACGCCGGGTCGGCACCGGTCGGCTACGAGCACTCGGCGATGCACCCGGCCAACTTTGTGGTCAGCAGCCAGGGGTTGGGGTACTAAACCAGCCCGCCTTTCCGTGAAGCGCCCTAGGTTAGAGGAAATTGAATGGGTTTATGGGGTTTATGGGGGTTATAGCGGCTTAGAAGCTTAGAAGCCATGGGGGGCGCAATTCTTAACAAAATATGAAGCCGTGGCTCGGCGTATAGCAAAAAAGTGGGGGGCGGCAACGTTAATGCCTGTAGCGGAGAGTACGTGTCTGCGGCTTAACCGTTAACAGGGGATAGGCCGACATACCAGGCGGCAGGCACAACCAGAGATTTAAGTACGGGGGGAGCGTTTCGCGTGTCAGCGACTTTTAACAGAACCACCACCGAAGGGCAGCAGGGCTACGACCGATCGCGGGCTTTGGCTGCACGTCAGTTCGAACGGGCGATAACCCATGCCAATCTTCATGACAAGGCGGAGGACAAGGCCTATTTTTCCTTTGGCGACATGGAACGTTTTCGCGACCTGCTCCAGGCCCTGGATGGCGATACCGCCAATGACAGCACCCACATGGTCACGGTTGACGGGTCGACCATCAGCGAGGCGGCGGCGATTGCCGAACTGCGTAACACGTATGGCATAACCGACTATGTGAACCGCTTGGTTTCGAGCGAGGCCGATCGTTCGGTGGCCGTGGGACTGGCCCAGGCCATTTTGCATGACGACACCTATTCGGCTGTTGAAGAGGCCAGCAGCGATTATGCCACCTTTGGGGTGGACGGCGGCTGGCGCAACGTCAGCGGCTGGTTCAATACGTCTTTTTCTGCCAACGACATGCACGCCATTGCCGAGGCGGCCTACATGCGGTCCAGAGGACAGCAGGCCACCGGTGGCGGGGCCTTGGCCCTAGAGAAGTTGTCTATCGTGATGGACCGAAACGAAACGGCCAATTTGCTGCAGGCGGATCTCGACTTTAACCGGTCCGACGAAGGGCTAACCGGTCGGCAAACCGGCTTGGAGGCCTATGACGAGACGACGCCCCAGGGCAAGCAGGAACTGGCCAACGATGTGCGTTGGGTGATGGCCGAATTTGGCGACGTGTTTACCGGTGAAACGTTTGCCACGGAACTGGGCGGCGAGATTCCAGAGGCCGGTTTTGGCACGGCGCATCTGGAAGACGTGCAGGATCGGCTCGAGGCCTTGCAGGAGGCGGTGGCCACGTTGACCCAAAAAGTCCCCGATGTTGCCAATCGGCAAGAGCTGTTGACGCTACTCTACGAGCATTTGGAGGATGCCGATACCACGGCGCTGATGGCCGCGTTGGGGGCCGGCGTATCGGGCGAAGTCGTCGATGCGGTGACGGCTTTGCAAGGGGCTATTCGTGACATAAAGGCCCTGAAAAATATTAATAGCGGGATCTCCTATGTAAACGGTACCGTGAAAAACGGGGGCGACTTCAGCCAGAACTTTTTGCGATATTTAATCGACAGCCCGCGCTTCCTGGACTTGGCCCAGCAAACCAGTGCCGGCTTGTTGAAGCATTTTGACGAGGCCGAGGATGCCAGCGATGCCGATTGGACGTTTAGGATGAACCAGCGCATTGGTCGCCATGACATGATTCTGCTGACGACGGCCATGGAAGGGCAGATATTGGAAACCACCCCGCCATCTTTTATGTGGGATCTGGAAACGGTGAACGTTCCGAACCAGGCGCCCCAGCTTAACGAGGCGGCCCAGACCGGGGCCACCATGATGCAATGGATTCGGGCCAACATGGGCCTGGTTGATCTTGACGCGGAGTTGGATGGCCTGATGGCTGGCGGCACACCGTCAACAACACCGTCAACAACACCGTCAACAACATCGTCTACTTCATCGCCCACCAGCACGGCTTACACCGGCAGCACCTATACCGGTAGCACCTATGCATGCGGCTTTGGCAGCGACACCACGTTTAACGGCGGGGTTGTTCATGACCCGAGACTGGCCCGGATTGACGCGGCGATGGGTGGATCGAGCACCGCCTTCGGGTATGGCACCAGCGAGAATCGCTGGGCACTAAGCGACCCGATTAACTACGGATCGGCACCGATGGGCTACGAATATTCGGCGCTGCACCCGACCAACCATATGTACAGCACCTACGCCATGAACCAGTAAAACCAAGCTGTTTAGAAAAACCACCAACACAGAATCATCACAACGATTATGCCAACCAGCACCACCAGCACCACCAATACCCAGTTTTACGACATCCGCACCCAGGATGGCGTTAACGCGTATAACCAGGACTTGGCTTATCTGGTGTTGTCTGTCTCCAGCTCCCTGAGAAATTCGTCGCTTAACAGCAGCAGCGATGCGTATTTTAGACCGGAAAATTTAACCCGGCTGGTTCGGGCGCTGCGCGAACGCGATTTTGATACGCTGCAAAACACGTTTGGATTTCGTGCCTCGGTTATTAACCGGTTGCGCAACGAGCAGCGGCTGTCGAACATGGCCCCCATGGTCGCGCAGGTTATTCGCAACCGCTTTAGCGATATCAAGGGCCTCAGCGACGATGAAACCTTTTGCGAATCCGTTGTGTATGCCAACGATTTGACCCCGGTCTTGCAGGCGGCCGAACAATACCGCAACGGCACCTTTGTCGACGTCAACCAGCAAGGCGGCTTAAGCGATACGGACCGGGTTCGCTGGCAGGTGTTTAGCGAGATGCTCGGCGCCACCCAGAAGCAAATGACGCAGGATTACATCACCCATCAGGTGGCTGCGTACCGGAGCAACCAAACCAACATGAGCGTGGTGCATGACACGCATTACGATCGTACCCAACTGGGAGTGGATGCCATGCACGAGCGGTTGGAGTGGATCAGTTTGGAATTCTCCGCCATTGCCGAGTCGATGGGCGAGAACGTGGGCATGAGTCGCGAGCACTTGAGCGGATTGATTGGCGACTTGCGTCGGCTCGACGGACAGATTAACGCCATTTTTGCCTTGCCCAATATTTCCATGGACGAAAAGGAACGCCGGCGCCAGGCCTTGATGGCCGAGTACAGTGGCCGGGGGTTAAGCCCGGAATTGATGGCCGTGTTTGGTCGCGATCGCCGCGTGCGCACCCTGACCCTGGCCTATGCCGAAACGGCCCATGCCGAATACGACCGGGCCCGAAATGCCTTTAGAGGCACGGGTAGCGGGGTAACCGGCACGGACTTCCATTACCTGGCCATGGGCCTTCGCGCAGATTTAACCGGCCAGGCCCTGCCTCGGTTTTACAACGATGACAGCCGGGCGGCCATTTCTTCATTTATGTTGGACTTCAGAACCCGCTACCTGGATCAGTACAACGAGCTGGAAGTCGCCAGCAATACCAATACCCCTGACACACAAGCTCCTGTCGAGCCACCGGCCGTGTATGGTTCGTTTGTGCTGGGCGGCGGCAACAGCAGCAGTTTTTATGGCACGGACCATTACACGCTTGACACCGGCACCAGCCTGTCGGGAAGCCGTGGTGGCGGGTATTCGCTGGCTGCATTTTCGACCTACGGGTCAACCCCGATGATCCAGCCCTGGTCGGGATCAGCCGGGTCGACCGGATCACCTTTCAGCACCATGCCCAGTGTGGCTGCCAGCAGTACGCCGTTTTCGGGCTTTGCGTCGGCGCCAGTCAACGTTAACTATCAACCGATTTATCGCTCGTCATCGTCGTCGAGCGGTGTTACCGGACCATGGGGGCCTTCAGCCAGCAGCGCCCCCTACCCGGCCATTGTGTAATAAGTGTAATAAGTGTAATAAATGTAAGTAATGAGTGTAATGAGGGAATAGTAAGACCAAACCATCAATCAACCAATCACCAGGCAGCACCAACCAATTGAACGACCATTCTTGGGGGAGGCAAACGAACAAACGTGAGTGAATTTTGGAACGAACCCACATCCAACCCGTTGGGTACAAGCTTTGTATCCAACTTAAGTTTTGACACCATGCCGCCGGTCTACGGACAGGTTGGTGTGCCCTGCTATTCGTCGGGCTTCGGGTTTGCCGTCGACTCGGAGTACCGGGGCAGCTACGGCAGTGGCTATACGCCCCCGCTCAGTTCGATGGTGATTGAAAGCAGCTACCACGCGCCGAGTAGTTACGACAGCGGCTACGCGTCTTCGTACGGCTCGATGATTGTAGACAGCAGCTATACCAGGTCGGCTGATTACAGCAGCGGCTATACGTCCCCGCTCAGTTCGATGGTGATTGAAAGCAGCTACCACGCGCCGAGTAGTTACGACAGCGGCTACACGACTCCGTACAGTCCGATAGTTGTAGACAGCAGTGAACCGAGCTCGTATGACCGCATTACTTACCAGCAGGTGCCCATTGGCAACAGCTGGAGCTACAGCGTGCCGGTGTTGTCGAGCCCCTGTTCCTACGCGGCCTACTAACCGATAACCTAGCTGGCCGTGGCCTGCATGGTTTCAATCATGGCCTGCACCGGCTCAACCCATTGGGTCAGGTCATGGGTGTCCAGCTGTTGTTTAAGCTGATAGAGCATGGCTTGGTCTGTAAAGGAGCAGGCTACCGTGTCCGGTGTCTCGGTGGGACTGGCATAGGCGGGGGCTTGGGTGATGATGCCGGGAATGATGCCCATGGCCGTGCCAAGGGTGTCGAAGAGGGCGCCAAAATCTTTTTTGCTGGGCAGCCCGCTGCGCTTGTGTTTTTTTAGCCGGGGCAGCAACTGGTCGCACAGGTGGTGGTAGGCTAGGCCCAGTTCAAGTTCGGTAATGCCGAGACGGTTGTTGGGGTTAAAGGTACAGTTAATGCCCAGGTTTTGGCACAACTGGGTTACCTTCAGGGTATACATCGACTTGTCGCCGGCCAGCACCAGGTCCAACGGCTCCTTGTACAGCAGGATGGGCCAAAGTTGTCGGTAGTAGTCGGCCGGCAGCTTGTGAAAATACCCCCGGCAAAACTTTTGCAGAATGCGATCCTGTTGCCAGGAGTTGTAGGCGTTCATATGGTCCAGGGCCGTGGCCACCTTGGTATAGACCAGGTCATACACCATCCCGTAGCTGCACAGCACAAACTGCGGAATTACGGCGTCGAGCGGGGTACTGTCATCCTTGCTTGTCGAGGTAATAAACCCCAGCGAGCAGAGTTTTTCGAGGTAATCCAGCAGTTCTTCGAGGAATTGCGGGATCTGGCTCATGCTGGAGGTGACCATGATGACCTCCGGCAACTTGCCCCGGTAGAAGGCGTCCGTCAGTGAGTCCCCTACGCGGTCGGCTAGGGCAATGGTTTTACGGCCCACCTTTAGCTGGTTTTCGCCGTCCAACAGGGGTTGCTCGTCACTGGAGCGATTTCGTATAACCATGTGGGCCTGGTCATGGCTTAGGGCGGTGGCGGCCAGGCTATTAAACGGGTAAAACCCAAGCTCGTCAATCTGAACCACGGCTTGTTGTGCCGTGGGTCGACTGGAGGTGGTGTTTTTGGCAGGTTTATTCATGGGACAGGGGGCGCGCGTAATGTTACAGCTTACACCGTTACAGTGTTACAGCTTACAGTGTTACAGCTTACAGTGTTACAGCTAAAGTATACCTTATCCCTTTGGCGGGCGCCAACGGCGCCATGCCGGGTACTTTAATCTGTAATCTGTGTTCGTTGCGTTTCTGGCGGCAACCGATCTGGGGGGCCTCCCGCTTCCGGCAACGGGCTGGTGCTTAATGGGGGTGGTGGACACGGTGGACATGGTGGGCGGCGGCCAGCATGTCGACGGGTGACAACAACGTGTCGCTGCCTTCGAGGGTGCCGAGCCAGTCATTAATCTGGTTAAGGATGGGCTGCTGGATGTCGGCGGGTTCAATGGTCAGGTCGTGGAAGGCCGTGTCGTGCCGTTCGTATTGCTTGTTGGGGTGCGGGCAGCGCGCAAAGCCATCGGCCATGGCCTGCGGGGCACATATCTGATCGAGCACGGGCTCGATCATCAGCACGGGCTTGTGCAGGCGCGCACATGCCCTTAAGGCTTTCTGGCACAGGGCTTCCACCAAAAACAGGTAGAAGGTGGGCATCACGAACGGGTCGCCAAAATTAGGATCCTGGTGCTTGTCCTCGTTTTGCGTGAGGTTGTAGATGTTGTAGGGCAGCGTGGTTTTGGCCATCGGGCCCAGGGTCAGCAGCTTGAAAGCATTGGCGAGCTTAAATCCTGCCGAGAAGCAGTCGGGATGCGGTTGGAAGGCAGGGGCCAAAAGGACGCACCCCCTGAACAGGTGGGGGTGCTGCACGCCGGCCAACACGCTCAAGGCACCGCCAAGGCTAATCCCGATAAGGGTGGGGGTGGCATTGGTAAAGGCGGGCTGGGTCTGGTTGAGGTGATGCATAAACCGCTGGAAGTCGTTCAAGTAGCCGGCCGGGGTTACCGTGGGGCGAATCCCCTCGTTCAGGCCAAACCCCCGTGCATCCATGCTGTAAACCAGGTGGTTTGTTTGCTGGGCCAGGGCGTCGAGGAAGTCCAGGGCTTTTTTAATGGACCCGCCCAGGCCGGGGACATAGACAAAGATTGGCAAGGTGTCGGCGGGCTGGGCACCGGGTGGGGTAATAATGCCGTAGCGCAGCGGGGTGCCTGCCGGGGTGGTAAAGGATCGAACGGTAAAGGTCATGAGCGGTTCGGTGGGTTACTAGATGGGGTAATAGGTGGGGTAGTAGGCGAGTCGATGGCGGGGGCCACGCTTCGCCAGTCGGGCATGGCCGTGTTGTAGGATTTCAGGATGCTCCAGAGCTGCTTGAGGCGCGGGGCATCTTCGTGGCGGTCGAAACACAGGTGGGCCCGAGGGGTGCGGGTATACACGTTTACCCGCATCAACTCGCTTTGCACGGGTTGGCCGTCCCGTGTGGCGGTCCACTGCCAAGGCTGGCCCTTGCCGTCGCGCAGATCCAGCTCGTGGATAATCTGGCGCGAGAAGGGAACGGCTTTTTCAAACCGTTGCCAGGGGGCGATGTCTGCATCCAACCCGGCCATTAGCAGGGTGTTGTCAAGGTAGGGGTGGCGGCTTGTTGTGCTTCCTGTTGTGCCTGGTGGGCTATGACATGGGCGTTGGCGGCAAAGCGGGCCAGGCGGGCATCGTCCATGGCAATGGGGGTGGCTTGGGTTGTGGACAGGGTGGTGTCGACCACCATCAGCCCCACCAGAAACAGGCCATGGAATGCCTTAAACATGTACTGGGCATCAAGCGGTACGAGGTTGGCCAGAAACAGCAGCCAGTCGCCCTGGCGTACCTGGGTCAGGGCTCGTCCCCGTCCGGTCAGGGTGTCGCCGTAGGTCATGGTGTCAAAGTCCGGGTCGTCGTGCACTGCTCGGTCCAGGTAACGTTCGGGGATCGGCACGACATCGCAGAGTGGGTGGTTGGTGTTATAGGCTCGGCAATCGCGGTAGCGTTTGTAGGAGGTCGAGCAGGCCGATTTGTTCGAGTTATCCGGCTCGGTCGGTTCGGGAATCGGTACCAGCTCGAAGCGGCCGTCCTCGTAAACCACGCTGCGCAAGGGGTGGTGGCTGGAGTTGGCTCCCACGTTAATGATATACACCCGGGTTTGGGGGGTGGCCAGGGTTGGGGTATCTGGTTGGGTTTTGGCTGGCTTCGATTGGGTTAATGCGGGCATAAGGGGCAAGGGCTTTCGGGCAGCAGGGAAAGGGACAGCGGTGCCACAAACCGGGCGCAACATTTCGGTATTAGGGAGTATTAGGGGGGCGTGGGGTGTTACACGGTTGCGACGTGTGCCGAGCACCAGTCTAGCATGCGGGTATGGCGCCATTCAGCCCAACGGTCGCCAATTGTTTCACAAGTGTTTCACAATTGTTTCGTAATTGTTAAGTGGTCAAACCCACGTCTGACGGTCATCAAGCCAAGTACCGTTTGACGAACCCGCGATCGATGCCGTATAATCGTATAGTGGCTATTAAAAGTAATGCCGCTTTCCAAAATACTAAACGATTTGGTTTGATGGTTTAAGCGAGGGGAGAGCAAGATACCGGTTTTTTCTCGGTAAACCACCCCCTGTAATTGTGTTTCTGGCGCCGATGCCGTTTCCCGTTTTCCGTTCCCTGTTCCCGATGCTGGTTTAGGAGACCCTTATCACCATGTATGTCCACGCCCTGGGTAACTACTCCAATGCCTACAGCAACTACGTAGGCAACAGCGACCGCTTGGCCTCGACGATGCTGGGCATGTATAACCAGGCCGGAACGGCGCACCAGGTGCCTTTCGGTATGACCCGCCAGCAGCACCTGCGCACGCTGGCCCAGAATGACCTGGATTCCTTCCGCAATACGACCCTGGCCAATGTCGGGATGAAGCTTAACGAGATGCAAATGGACTTCTGGCTGGCCCAAATGGACAAGGCCCACAAGTTCATGCGCCGCCAACTGGGCCTCAATAACTAGCCTTAACAACTAGCGCGCCTGTTGCCCAAAAAACACGAGCGTGCACCGTGGCACCTCTCGTTTTAATACCCTTGCCTGCCCGTTTCCGTTGTACCGGAGCGGGCGGTTTGTTGTGGTGCATGCTGTACTACAGGGTGGGCGGGCGTCTCAAGCCATTTCGGAGATGTCGGAGAAGTTGTACAGCTGGTCGAAGTCGTCGATGATTTTCTTTTCGCGTTCCGTGCGGTCGGGTTGGGTAATCATGGCCATGTAGTCGCAAATGCGCACCGACTTGGGAATACTGGCCAGGATCTGGTCCACGTGGTCATGGTGGACGCGCAGGTGGCGGTCCATGCAGAGCACCCGCCCCAGGTCGCGCAGGCGAACGTCGAGGAAGTAGTCGATGATGCTTTCGTCGAAATGCCGGCCACCGTCTTCGGTAAAGATTTTAAGCACCCGTTCGAAGGGCATGCGGTTGCGGTATTGGCGTCGGCTTGTAATGGCGTCAAATACGTCGGCCACGGCCAGAATACGGCCGCCCAGAATGATATCCTCACCCTTCAGGCCCCGGAAGTAGCCGCTGCCGTCCATTTTTTCGTGGTGGCTGGCGGCAATCTCCGGCACATCGGCCAGGTGTTTCTCGAACTTGATGTTGTTGAGGATGACGTAGGTGAAGTACACGTGCTGCTGGATGTGCTTGTACTCTTTCTCGGTCAGGCGCCCCTTCTTCATCAAGATTTCTTCCTTGACCCCAATCTTGCCGATGTCGTGTAGCAGGCCGGCGTAGTACAGGGCTTCCATGTCGTCGTCGCTCAGGTTCATCTGCTCGCCGATGAGCATGGCGTACTCCGTTACCCGGTCGGAATGGCCCGCCGTGATGGGGTCCCGTGCGTCAATGGTGCTGGTCAGGGCCTTGATGAAGCTGTCGAAGCTGATCTTTCGTTCCTGGTACAGCTGGGCGTTTTCAATGGCAATGGCGGTCGACGGGGTAATGGCCAGCAGGAAGTCCGAGTCGCTGCTGGTAAACTGGCCGGCTGCCTTGTTGGTAACCACGAACACCCCGATGATCTCGCCTTTGGCGTTGCGCAGGGGCATGCACAGCATCGATCGCACGGGCTGGTTGCTGAGCTGGTCGGTGGTCGGGTTAAACCGGGGGTCGTCCGTGGCGTTTTCAATGTTGATGGTTTCGCCGGTCTTGACCACGTACCCAATAATCCCGGCTGGGGCGGGCAGCTCAATGGGTTGGTTGGCCGGGTCGTCGGCCGGTAGCTTAACGGGCAGGGATCGTTTGGCCCACAGGGCGTTGGCTTCCGAGTTATACAGAAACACCAGGCACTGCTCGGCTTTGAGTGTGGTTTGGGTTTCCTGTTGCACGTGTTGAAGCAGCTTGGTTAAATCCCGCTCCTGGGCCATAATTTGCCCCACCTTAAGCAGGGACATCAGGAAGCGGATGTTGGTTTTGTTGGCCCCCTGGGCCCCCTTGGCCAGGGTTTCGGGCAGCTCGGACAGCTCCTGAGCTGTCGAGACATCCTCGCCGGTGGTATCACCGCTGTCGGTGGCTTCAATAACCTGGCTCAGGGCGTCAAGCAGGGAGTGCGGCTTTTCAAAAATGCGTTCATGGCGGGTGCGCTTGTTTACGATGTCTTCCCAGCGCGGTTCGTGGATGCGGAAGATCTCGTCTTCGATGTAGGGGGTCAGGTAAAACAAGCCGTTGTCTTCGGCCATCTTCAGGGCATCTAAGAAGCTGGCCAGTGCCAGTTCTTCATTGCCCACCTCATGGTAGAGCTTGCCCAGCTCGAAGTGTGACTTGGCCACCTCGTCAATCATGTTCTCCTGGCGAAACAGCTCGATGGCCTCGCAAACCAGCGATATCGGGTCGGTCGTGTTGGACGGATCCAGGGCGAAGTTGATCCAGGCCAGCAGTCGTTTGGCCATGGCCAGGCCCTTGCGGTAACCCGCCTTCTGGAAGATGGGAAAGACCTCGATTTCAAGCAGACGCAGGGCCGAGTCGTAGTCGCTGTGGCTGTAAAGCAGGAAAGCTTCGTAGAAGCATGTCATGCTGAACTGGATTTTAAGGAAGCGGTTGTTCTTGCACTCGGCCCGGGTATGGTGAATCAGCTCGATGGCTTCTTTTTCCTTGCCGCAGCGCAGGAAAAGCCTTACCAGTTCGTTGTTCAGGGTGGCTTTCCGTTTCTCGTCCTTCAGCTCGGTACAAATCTGCAGGGACCGCACCAGGTTTTGGTGGGCCAGTTCGTAGTCTTCGTAAAGCAGGTGCAGGCGGCCCAGAATTTGGCAGGTAATGGCCTCCTCGTAGGGTGGGTCCTGCAGCCGGGTTTTAATAATCAAGGCGCTTTTCAGGTAGCGAACGGCCCGGTGGAAGTCGCCGGTGCGTTCGTAATGGACGCCCAGGCTGTCGTATATCTTGGCGGCCTCGATGCCCTGTGGGTCACAATAGGACAGGGCCCGCTTGAAGAGCTTGACGGCCTTGCCGTACTCGCCATCCTGATAAAACAGCAGCCCGCGGTAATGGCTGATGCGCGACACCATTTCGTGGATGCCATCTAGCTTCTGGTGTTCGCGTACCAGTGTTTCGGCCTGGGCCAGCAATTTTTCCGAACGCAGGCGTTCGTTGTTGTTGCCGTAAAGCCAATACAGCTCAATCAGGGCGGCTGCCTTGCCCACGGGATGGTTGGCGCTTTCGAACAGCCGATAGGCCTTTTCAATGACCTCAATGGCTTGGGGAATCTCTTTCTTGAACCGCAGCAACATCCCTTTTTTCAGGGTGCGGGTCGCCGGCCCGTCCGGAATCAATCCGCCCAAAAGCCCACCCTCATAGGGATCGCCGGAGTGCTGCTGGTGCAGCGCATGTTGAGAACTGCTCAGTGAAGTATTCATACGGGTGTGTGGGGGCAAATATTATTGCAACAAGTGCGTTTCAGGCCGCTGCCTGGGGTGGTGGTCGGGGTGGCATCAACCATGGGCGTGGCCATGAGCGTGACGATGGGGGTATCGGCTGCCCGGCTGGCAAAGTTTAATGCCGGCGTCAGGCCCATCGAATGTTTATAATTGTAGTAGTGTTTCCCCAATCGTGTGCGCACCTATAAAAACAGCTCACTACGGGCTGAATAACCGCCTGTTTAGAGTAACAACACGGGTTTTCCGCAAAATTCGCCTGGGCCGTGCCACGCTGGCGCGGGGTTATCCGGCAACGGTTCTCTAAAAACAGCCAGCGTTCTCTTATTATAGGCTATTTTTTATTCTAATAAAGGGGGTATAGCCCTCGGGCCGCTGTTGGACCCGCTTTGCCCGATGGGGGCCATGAATTGATATAAAAAATACATAAAACAGGGGCTAAACCACCTACAGGAGTTGTGGGGCTGAGAGGGCCCGCAGGCCTCGGTTAAACGGTGTAAAACGCCCACGGACAGGAGGGTTCTCCTATATAATGGGGCTATTGGTTCGCACTGGCCACCCACAGAGACAGCGGTGTTCGTAGCCGGTTCCTCATGTCCGGCTTCTAAGACGCCTAAGATGTCTAAGATGTAAGTGCGCACCATCGTGCCCTCGCGCTATCGCGCATGTGTGTATGTTGTCGAGTCGTGTGTCTCCGCTTACCCCGGACACCACCACCGTTCCCCGCCCGCTGCATGATGCCTGACCCCAAAGACCCGCATAACCCCACCCCGTCGACCCCGTCCCAGGGCAAGTCGTTGGTGCTGATCACGGCCAACCCGGATTTGGCCGCGTCAGTACAGGCGGTCATTGACGTGCAACTGCCCGACATGGACTGCCGGGTGGTGGCCAGCAGCATGGAAGCACTCGATACGTTGTACCGCCTGCCGCCTGCCCTTATCCTGGTGGATGCCGCCCTGCCCGATGTCAGCGGGGTGCAGCTCAGTCGGATTATCAAGCATGACTCCGTCATCCGGCAGATCCCGCTTATTATGCTGGTGCAAACCGATACGGCAGCCTACGTGCGTCTTAGCGAGTTTTCCAAGGTGGCCGATGCCTTTATGCCCACCCGGGAATTGGCTGAAAGCCTGGCCGGTGAAGTAAAGCGGCTTATTAGCGTCTTTTCAGGTCTTTCGGGTGACTCCTACGAGGAGCTGGTGCTGTTGGGCTGCGATGCGGTCAACGTCAACGCCACGGCCCGGCTGATGCAGTTGCTCGACGAGCATATGACGCAGGCCGACGTGATGAAACGCTTCAAGAAGCTGATTACCGTTATTCCCAATGGCACGGTGCTCAACCATATGACAGTCAGCGTACTCGATGCCGTGCTGGACTACGAGGCCCTGGTGCTGTTCTACAATGACAAGGCCCGGTTTGCCCGGCAGTTTGTTGTCCATGCCCGTACCCCCGGGCTGTTTAGCGAGGCCGACATGGCTGGGCTGGTCCAGTCCGTCAGTGCGCAGTTTCAGGCCCAAAGCAACGAGCAGTACCTGTTTGTAGAGCACCAGGTCATTCACATTGACGACGATTACGCCTATGCCGATACCAGCCAGCTCGATACCCTGAACCAGCAGGCAGCCTACCCGTTCTTCTCGGAGAACACCCTGCTGGGTGGGTTGGTGCTGATTAACCGCCAGCCGGTGCATTACGATCAGATTTTCCCCTTCCCGCTGGTCAGCAGCGAGCTGCACCAGTTGATGCGGTTGCGCCGTTATTATACCGAGGCACAAACCCTGTCCATTTCCGATCCCATCACCGGCCTGTATGCCTACCAGCATTTCTGCTCCCTAATCGATCGCGAGTTGCAGGTGGCCAAGCGTACGGACCAAGCCCTGACCCTGATTTGCCTCAGTATTGCCAACTTCTCCGAACTGGAGGAAAAGCTGACGCACCATATCGGTGACAGTGCACTTAAGCAACTGGCTGCCGTTACCATTAACCAGTGCCGAGCCGTGGACGTGGTCGGGCGGGGCCAGGGCCAAAAAGTTCTGGTTGCCTTTCCCCATACCAATGCCCAGCAGGCGTCGATCGCCGTGGATCGCTTACAGACGGCCGTTGATGCCGCCCCGATTACCGTCAATGACCAGACGGTGCATATCGGTTTGACGGTGGGGATGGTTGAATGGAACAATGAGATTGGCAGCGTGTCCGAGTTTATTCGTCAGGCGGTTCAGGCTGCCGAGTTGGCTTGCGACAAGGCTTCCTCCAACGTGTAGTTTCAACCGGTCGTTTCTCAGCGTGTCGTCGTTACCGATAGCGCCTTAGCGCCTTGGCAGTCGTAACTGGCCAGGCCCGTTTGTACCCAAACCGCTTTTGCCCTATTGTTGCAATTGTTTCGGTGTTTTTAGCCGATGTTGTGTTGCCCCTCTTTCGCCCATGTTCGATAAACAAGCCCCTGCCCCACCTTCCCAGCCCGCTCCGCCCGAAATATCCCCGGCCGATCCGACACAAGCCAATTCCCCGGCCAAGCAGGCATGGGCGCTGGTTCGCGAGCTGGTCGAGATTGTCGTCATCACGCTGGTGATGGTCACGCTCATTCGGTCTTTTTTGGGCGAAACGCGCCTGATTCCCTCCGAGTCAATGCTGCCGGGCCTGCAGATTGGCGACCGGCTGGTGGTCGAGAAGGTCAGCCACTGGGTCCGGCCCATCAAGCGGGGCGATATTCTGGTGTTTTATCCCCCCGAACCGGAAAGCATGGTTTACCACGATCCGTGGAGCACGTTCTTGAGGGTGACGGGCATCTCCGGTATCCTGTACGGCCAGAAAGACAGCACCAGCAAGATTGACCGGGCCTATATCAAGCGGGTGGTCGGTTTGCCCGGCGATATCGTCAATGTGATTCCGGGCCAGGGCGTGTACATTAACGCCCAAAAATATAACGAACCCTATATTAGCGAGCTGTCGCAGACCTGCACCTTTATCAGCTTTTGCGGGCCCGTGCGGGTGCCCGATGGCCAGTACTACATGATGGGCGACAACCGTAACCACAGTATGGACAGCCGTTATTGGGGCTTTTTGCCCAAGGATCGCGTGGTGGGCCGGGCATGGCTGAGACTGTGGCCGTTGCCGGATCGCTTCGGCGTATTGCCCTTCATACCGGATTAGGTCCGGCCGCCGTGCTGTGTGATATGGTTTCTATAGTGTAGAATGGACTCTCTAGGTTTCCCTTTCCCAATTCAAGGCGACGTTGAATGATGATTAAAATGTATGTGATGGGTATCGCGTTGGACACGCGTACCGGAACGCCCATTGTGGTGTTGAATGACGAAGAAAATCGCCGGGCCCTGCCCATTTGGATTGGAACGGCCGAGGCCAGTGCCATTATTCGCCAGTTGGAAAACATCAAGTCGGCCCGTCCGATGACCCACGATCTGGTGTGCAACATGATTGATCAGTTGGGCTACCACCTGGTTAAGGTGGAAATTAACGACCTGAACGCTGACACCTACTATGCCAACATTTACCTGTCGGATCAGGCCGACAAGGAATTGATTGTCGACTCGCGTCCCAGCGATGCCATTGCCCTGGCCCTGCGCGTGGAGGCTCCGATTTACGTGACGGCCAACGTCATTGCCGACGGCACCATCTCAACCGATCAAAGCCGCGACGAGGAAGAAGCCGGCGAATTCCGCGACTGGCTCAAGGATCTCAAGCCGGCTGACTTTAACCGCTCGCCCGACTCGCTCAACGACGAGGAGTTTCCGTCGGAGAACTAGGCTGGAAAAAATAGGGGCCCACGCTGACGGCTGGCGTGTGTCCTACTCTAATGTGCCTTCAGACGCACGTTGGACAAGTCCACCACGTTGAGCTCGTCGAGCGAAAACCCTTGCACGGTGGGCTTAATCAGATAGCTTTTGCTCATCACGAACAACGGGCCAATGGCGGTGTCGTCCACCAGCAGCTTGTGCTGGGCCTGGTTGTACAGGGCCTGCCGCCGGGCCGGGTCCAGCTCCGTGGCGGCCTGGCTCACCCACGTGTCGTACTGCGGGTTGTGCCACCGCGTAAAGTTGTTGCCGTTGTTGCTGTGAAACAACCCCATGAAGCTGTCGGGGTCCGGGTAGTCCACAAACCACCGTAACCGGTAGACGTGGGGCGGGTCTTCCTTGAGTTGGCGCAGGTAGACTTTCCATTCCACGCTGTGCAGGTCGACGGTCACGTTCAGGTTTTTCTGCCACTGGTACTGCAAAAT
>JAGQHJ010000054.1 GCA_020431915.1 Cyanobacteria bacterium HKST-UBA04
GGTTATCTTATGCTGCCTGTTTATGGGGCTGTACCTGCAGGCCCTGCAGAAACACCCTGGACGGTTGCAGGTGAATTTAGACCGGCCGTTTTTGCAGCAGGGGGCCTTTGAACAGGCTGCCAAGGCCATTGCCGAAGTGGTTGAGGCCAGCGATGTGGTTCGACCCAATATTTGCGAACGGACGTTTAGTGACCACAGCTTTGCCCTGGTCTGGTATTTTCAGCCCCAGATCAAAAAACCCTACCGGATCAGCCGTTGTCGACTAGCCCACTACGAGATTTTCCCCAGAAAATCAGGCCGGTTTGGCTGGAAACGGTTGCGCAGGAAAATTCCTCGCCGCCAATCGATTTAGCCTATCCCCCCGCTTACCCTCTCAAGGCGTATGGGGATACATGCTTCGGCTATATGGACGCGTTTATGCTGGCTAGGATCGGTAGCCATAGACCTGGGCAATGCCGTACAGATCATCGGCCGAGCCCAGGTAATCACTATAGCTGCTGTAGTCACTACTGTAAGAACGGAACGAGGACGAATAATAGTTGTAACCGCTTCCTGTGCCAACCACAAAGGAGCTGGAACCTGAGTAGCTGCTACTACCCGAGTAGCCACTACCCCCGGTATAGTGGCTGTAAGCACCGAAACTGGTGTTGTGGCTATTGGTGACGTAGCTCATGGGCTGGCCGCTGCCTACTATGTAGGGGTTTTGTTCGTGCGCCTGAACCACACGCATGGGCGGGCTTTGAACGGTGGGGGTGTTCTGCTGGGTAGCGGAGGCGACGGTGGTGGGGTTGGCTGTGGGTAGCAGGCTATAGGACGGTCGGGTGTAGACGGGTGTGGTGCTGCTGGCCACAGTCGTTGTTGGCGTGATACCTGGCGTGGTGGTGCCAGGCGTGGTGGTGCTGGTGGTGGCAATGGGTGTGGTTTGGGCCGTGCCGGTAAAAAAGCTAAGCGTACTTTGATTGTTGTTGAGTTGTTGAACCATGTAGGCGCCGGACACGCCTTGTGGGAAATGCTGGCGGTTGTATTCGGTCAGGACCATGGCCCGTTGAAACAAGCCAGCCAGGGCGGTGGTTTCATAGGTATTGCTGCTGCCGAGCATGGCTTTTAGGGTGTTGCTGTTGCGCTGCAGGATACCAATAAAGGCATCGTTTCGATGTGCCGTATTGGCGGCACCGGTAAAACCGGCCAGGGTGGCTAGGTTTTCCGGGGTGGCCGTGTTTCGGTTATACAAATCAAGCAGGCTGGCCCGTTTTGCAGGGTCGTTTAAAATGCTTACCAGGCAACCGTACTGATCGCCGGTTAGCTGGGTATAACCCACCAGGTTGTAGAACAGGCTCATGGCATGGGCGTCGCGGGCTCTGCCGGGAAGGCTGGCGGTTAGTCCCGACGCGGTTGACCAGTTGCGGTGGTATGCCAACTGGCCGTTGTCGTCGGTGGTAAAGTATTCGCTGGCCGAGTTGCGGTCCAGTCTGAAGTTTGTCAGCTGCAGCGGCAGGCCGCACGGACTTAATGCATGCGGGTTCTGAACCAGCATGGGCGGTGTCAGGTTGGTTCGGGTAGGGCCTAGACGGGTGGGCATGGCTTGTTCCAGCCCGCTTTGGAAGGAAGCCAGCGCGGCTTGTGCCGCAGAGGGTGTTTCTCCTTCGGCGGGTGTGCCAACACCAACGGCCAAAATTTGGGTCAGGTGCTGGTTTTGTTGCCGGAAGTGGGCCAGCTGGTTGTTGAAGGTATCCAGGCGTCCGCCCTGGTTCAGGGTGGTATAGCGTTGTTGCAGTGCAGCCAGGCGGGTGTTGATGGTGTCCATGTTGGGATGGCTGCTGTTCAGGCTGGCCGTAACAAACTGGGTTTGGTTGGTGACGCGCAACTGCACGGTCATACCGGGGCCCGTCTCAAGGCTGAACCCCATGGCGGCCATCTCTTGCGAGAAGGTCGTCCAGTCCTGGTTCAGTTGGTTCAGGGCGGTTAGGTTGTCTCGGCCAAAATTATTGAGAATGCCTTGGTATTGCGTGTTTAGGCCGCGTTGCAGCGTGGCCAGCGATTGGTTGAGGGTGGTTTGGTTTGGTGTGGTCTGGTTGAGGGCATGCTGGGCGGCCAACAGATTGTCCAACAGGGGATTTTGGGTGGCATCACCAAGGCTTACCTGGTCCGGGTCGACCGTACCGAAGGCGACCAGGCGCAACAGGTTCTGGTAGTCCATGTCGTTGGTCAGGATGGCTGTGGCCCAGTCGTAACCGCCCAGGTTGGCGGTCATGCGCATGTGCTCGTCGCGCAGCGCATCGGCCCATCGTTTGACCTGCGGGGCTGCCATAAAGGCATCGCGCAACCCCTGGGGGGCGGCGTAGTTATAGCTGCCAATATACCCTATTAGGGCCTGCCGTTGATTCAGCAGAACACTGAGGAACTGTTGCCGGTCATGATCATTGAGCTGGCTGATGTCGAAGTGATGGGTCTGGAACTCGTTGAGCATGGATTCCTGAAACAAGCGCAAATCGCTGAGCGGGGCTTGCCATGTTAGCGAAGTGCCGCGTGTCATGCTGGATCGGAAATAGAACCGCTGGCCGGTACGGGGGCCGCCGGTATACGTGCTGAAGCTTTCGATGGTGGCAAAGGGCTCGACCATGATCATCCCATCGTCGCCCCGGCGGTCGTTTACTTGGGCATAGCTGTAGGTACCGATTTCTTCGCCATCGGTGTTGTAGAGTGGCACGGTCATGTTGTTCAAATTCACATTCAGGTGCTGCTGGCCCATGGCGGTCAGCTGCATGCCGAAGCGGCCGAACAGGGCGTCCAGCTCATGGGCCTGCGGGTTGCCGTTGCCCATGCCGTTGGCGGTTTGTTGCAGCAAAGAGCCAAACACCTGACGACTGCCATGAACCAGGTAGCGGTACTCGGCCATGGTGCGTTGAAAATTACGCTGATCCAGGTTCAGGTACAACAGGTCGGTTGACAGGCCTTCGATGGCTTCGGCCTGATAAATATCGGCCGGTTCGCCATTGGTGGTTTCTATCAGGTAAATCGTGCGCTGGCGCGGGGCGGTCAAATGGTTGTCCGGGCCGGGGGTGTCGGTTACGGTGCGTTGTACCACATGCAGGCCCAGGCGATCGAGCTTGTTGCTGAAGGCCTGCCACCGGGCTGCGTAGTTGGGCATGTCCTGCAGCCGGCCCTGTACGTACTGGTTGATTTCATCGAGCTTGGCCTGAACGGCCATTGGATCGATGGTGGCCGGGTTAGCCAGCAGGCGTTGAAGATCGGCATAATAACGCCCCATGGGGGTGTTGTTGCCGGGCAGTACCATGCCGTTCTGGTTTACGGCGTTCAGGTGCAGAAAATTTTGGCCGGTGTTGAACGTGGCATACTCGTTTAGTTCGGTGCTGGTCAGCGGCTGGTTCGAGGTGCTGATGTCTCGAAGGCGTTGGGCAATAACGGATCCCGACAGATACACGTTGAGTTCGTTGAAGTAGGGGCTTAACTGGTTATACAGGACCTGGTCCGGGTTGGCCACACCGTCCGGCGTTACGCCGCCGTTGAGGTAGGTTTGGTACTGGTAAAGCAGTGTTTCCGGCGAAATGAAGTTGGCGGCGGTCGGGTCGGTAAACCGGGGCAGCAGGTTGGCCAGGGTGTAGTCGTTGGCCCGGTTTATGTTGTTCTGGGCCAGAAAGGCGTTGGCCATCTGGTCGTGGTAATACACCATGCGGCCAAAGGCCTGGTAAAGAATGGGTTGTTGCTGGTCGAGGCATTGCTTGATTCGGTTCGGATCGCCCCCGGCCGCATTCAGGTTCCACTGTTGCAACAGCACCAGCTGAGCCCCTCGGAAGGTACGCAGTTCGTTCCAGTCCATAATGATGTGGTTGCCGAGATTGATCATGGACAACCCCCCGGCGGAAGTCGGTGATGTGGGTTGGATGAGACCCAGCCCGTTTGCTGCGGGTTGGGGTTGGTTGTTTCCACCGCCTAATCCCAGCACTTGTCCAACCTGCCCCAGGTTGCGTTGTAACCAATTGGGTTGGCCTACTGGCGGCTGGCCCGGGCCTAATGCCGGAATAATGGGAAGGGCTGGTTGGTTGCCTGGCCCGCCTTGGGGTGGGCCGGCCTGCTGGTTAATGGGGACAATGCGCATGGCATTGCCGGGCATGTGAAAATCCCAATAGGGTTCGGGCCATATGAGGCTCATGGACCACGGGTCGAATCGGCCCAGGGTTCCCCCCGGCTCTACGTCAGGATGCCCGTCACCGTCGACATCGACCAGAGGTGGATTGGCCAACTGGAATCCGGCCGGGCGCTGTTCGGTTAAGCCCGTGACGGGATCCACCACCGTATTACCCCCTGCCGGTGGCGGCGGGTGTGACGTGGTTGTTGAGCTAATGTCTAAACCACCAATACTCAAAGTATGTCGCTTGCTCCCCCCTGAATACAAGATACAAACAGAACCGCTTTAGACGGTTATGGCTGACGATGCAGCACAAGGCCTAATGCCCCCTTAGGCATATAAAACCTTGCCAGCAGGTGTTTTTGATAGCTTGCGGCCTGGGGCGGTTGAAACTGTTACAGGGTCCTAACCCATACCTTCCTTACCCCCATACCCTTCCGTCAACCAGCCAATAGGCTGGTGTTCGTGTTTGGGCCAGGACGGGGCATAATTGTCGCTTGAGCCCCCATGCACGCATCGTGTACACTATAAATAAGGCCGCCTTTGTCCACAGGAATACAAGGCATTGTGGGCACGGGCCCGCCAAGGTTATGGTTTGTTTTTGTTGGTTACGGGTTTGACACTGAACATGGCAGAATCACCGTTGCAACCGCCGTCACAATCGCCAGCCTCCCCGTATGGGCCGGTACCGGTGCTCGATATCATCTCCTTTGGCTTCCGGCAGTTTATTGCCCAGCTTAAGCCGTTTGCCCTGCTGAGCCTGCCCATTATCGTCAGCAACACCGTCATTGGTGCGGCGCTCAATACCCTGCAACTGGCCCCGGATGCCATGAACAAAAGTGTGGCCACCAGCATGGCCATGGTTGCCCTGATTGGTATTCAGTTGGTGAACTACCTGCTGATTGCCTACCTGGTTTACGTCTATCTCAAGTACGTTTGCGACTGGTTTAATGGCCAGGTGGGCGAGCACCTTTGGGATTATTTCCAGCCGGACGACCGGTTGTGGGGAGCCTTGGGCATGGGTCTGATTTATGGCGTGGTCAGTCTGGTGTTGGGGCTGATTACCGTGGTGGGGTTTTTCCTGATTCTGCCTGGCCTGGTGATGGTGCTCGTGGATGTTTACCTGTCCCTGCGGTTTTCACAAGCCATGATGGTGTATTTTATGGAACCAAAAATTGGGGTGATGGCTGCTTTTGGCAAAAGCTGGCGGCTGGTTAACCACGATCAACTTTGGCGGGTGCTTGGGCTGGGCTTGATTATGACCATTATTATCTCCCTGCTGTCCGTGCCAGCCATCATCCTAGAGGCCTCTATCGGGGTATTCTCGGTGGTGGGTAACGGGTTTATGGGCGGTCTGCGCCTGCCCATCATTTTTGTGGGTCTGCTCGTCAGTACGTTTATTTCGCTGGTCATTCACCTGATGTTCTCTACCGGGGCCGGGTTGATGGTGCAGGCCCGGTTGTATAAGGATCTGGTGCACCGCCTGGCCCATGTCCCTTCTGATCACCCCATTTCTCAGGTGGCGTTGCTGGGTGGTGATGGTGGCAATGACGATGGTAACGAACAGTTCGGCAACACCTTGTCTCAGGATACTTTGTCTCAGGCTACCCAGTACCAGGATACCCAGTCTCAGGATACGTTGCCTCAGGATACGTTGCCTCAGGATACGGTGTAATCGAGATGGTCGCCGAGGATGCTGCCGCAGGCTTGGCCAGCCCTCTTACCAACCAGGCCTTGCGCAACCAGGCCCGCGATATCTTGCAGGGGGCCGAATACCAGGCCTACATGGCAGACAAGCCCAAGCCGGGGGACGACTGGCTTTCGAAATGGCTGGACCAGATAGGCCAGTGGCTGCATGATCTGTTCCGTGACCATCCGCCCGAGGTGGGTGATACCGGGGGTAAGGCGCTGGAGCAGTTTATCCATATCGGTTTTTTTGCGGTGCTGGTGTTTGTGGCCCTGGTGTTGTTGCTGGCGCTGCTTTGGTGGGGCTACACCCTGGTGCGAGCATGGCTGGCCGCCCGACGTCGGGACAATCGGCTGCCGGTTGTCACCCATGCGGATCGGCAAGCGCTTCAGCAAAGCCATTGCGATGCGGCAGCGGCCAGCCTGGCAGCCGGCGATTACCGCCAGGCCATTCACTACCTGTTTTTGGCGGCCACGGCCCGGTTGGTGGACGATGCCGTGTTTGCCGTGTCGGATGTGATGACCGGCAGGGAGCTGCTGGCGCACTGTCGCCTGGAAGCCACGTCACCCGACCTGGCCACGGCACTGGGGCAGCTTCATGCCATCGACGAGCCCCGGTGGTTTGGTCGCCAGGAAGCCCTGCAAACGGATTATGCCGTAGCCCAATCGGCCTACGAGGTGTTTGATCGCCAGCTGCAATGTCTGCAGCCTGTGCGGCATGGCGGCGACGCTAAGGGGGCTGCCTGATGCCGTTGCGGTTGTGGTTGTTTGTTGCCGGCCTGCTGTGTTTTGTGGCCCTAACCATGGCCGCGCCCCTGGTGTCGCAACAAGCCCAAATGAACCAGGCCACCACCTCCGTGGTGCACCCGGCACCTAGCGGATACAAGGCCTTGTACGAATTGTTCGGCCAGGTATACGGAAAAGACCGGATTCGTTTCTGGACCCATTCGGCCACACGGCTTGAAGCGGAAGTGGGCCACGAGCCAGCTACGGTGTGGTTTATTGAGCCGGGCGAAGGGTTGTTTTTGGACGGGGTTGGCTATGGTAACAGAATGCGTTCGCTTGTCGAGGCTGGCCACCATTTGGTGTTTGTACTGGGCGAGGCCAGTCCGGTTTCAGGCCAGCCCCTTGAAAAGCGGTTGTCGCACAAAACCGTTTTTGATTACCTGCAGGCATGGTTTGGCGTGACCCTGCGTTTTAGCGATGAGCCCCTGGCCACCATCGAAGGGTATCAGTCGCTGACCACCCGCAGCACGTTTGCCGATCGGCAGGTTGCGCAACTGGCCATCAATCAGGATGAAGCCCCCGTGCAGGCAGACGGTACACAAACAGCTGCCCGGTTGTATGGGTTGTCGGGCCCGTGTTATCTGCCGACATGTCACAAGAAGCTTTGGTGGGTGGCCCACAGCGACACACCCCTGGTGGTCTCTTATCCGCTGGGACGTGGGGCGGTTACCGTGGTCGGTACACCGTTCTTTTTCAAGAACGGCCAATTGGCCCGAAAGGACAACGCCGCGCTGGCTGTTGCCATTCAAGCGCTGTACCCTGGTGCGGATCGGATTTTGTTTGACGGCTACAGCAACGGGTTTCGTGACAAACCCGACTTCATTACTCTGATGGCCCGAGGGTCGGGTCGGTCGCTGTTGTTGACCGTGATTATCGCGCTGGGGGTGTTGTGTGTGTGGGTGGCCACGGCACCGGTGCTTCGCCAAAGCGTGTTGCCGACCAGCGAAGGCCGGTTCTATACGCAGGAACGGTTTTTTGAGGCCCTGGCCACGCACCTGGCCGAAACCCGTGTTGGAGGCCGACGGTTATGGGGGGCTTTGATCAACAAGGCGGTTCAGCAATTTCTGGCGCGGGTTAAAGGACGCTACCCCAACAGTGCTCCTGACGTGATGGTTAGAAACCTGCTTCAGGTCGCGACCGACACGGATCTTGCTAAGGGGGACGATTCTGCCTATGCTAGGGAAGTACTGGCCCTGATCGAGGCGGAAGCCCAGATGCCCCATGTCCAGGCAACCCAAAAACAAGAGCAAAGACAAGAGCAAAGACAAAGGCCAAGACACGCTGTTCCTGCCATTGCCACGTCGGCGCAGTTTGTGGCCATGGCTCGCGCCCTGTACGATCTGGAACGAAAGGTCTTGCCTTGATGCCTGAGATGTCTGACGCCACAACCACCACCGTCTTGCCGTCCTCCACTGTCGCCCTGGTTGAGCCTGTTGCCCGTGTTCGCGATGCCATTAACCAATGGGTGATGGGGCTTGATGATGCCCTGGTGATGATGACGCTGGCGCTTATCTGCGGCGGCCATGTGCTGCTGGAAGGGCCGCCCGGCACGGCCAAGACGATGATGGTCAAGCTGCTGGGCCAGGCCTTCAACCTGCCGTTTAAGCGCATCCAGTTTACCCCCGACATGATGCCGGCCGACCTGATCGGCACCAACATATACAACCAGCAGGAGCATCGCTTCACGTTTCACCAGGGCCCCTTGTTTACCACGTTTCTGCTGGCCGACGAAATCAACCGGGCGCCGGCCAAAACCCAGAGTGCGTTGCTAGAGTGCATGCAAGAGCACCAGGTTACGGTGGAGGGAGAGCAGATGATGCTAGGGGAATTATTTACGGTGTTTGCCACCCAAAACCCCCTCGAGCATGAAGGTACGTACCCGTTGCCCGAAGCCCAGCTTGACCGGTTCCTGTTCAAGCTGGTTATTCCCTATCCCAGCCGGGCAGCCGGGTTGGCCATCCTCAAGCAGCACCACCAGCAAACAGCTGGCAGCCACGATGTGTGCATTGAGCCGGTGCTGGGTGCAGACGATTTGATTGGCCTGCGCCAGGCGGCCAATGCCGTGACGGTGCAAGAACCCGTTTTGGCTTACCTGACCGATTTGGTGGACGCCACCCGACAGAACCCCCATGTGGCCGTGGGGGCCAGTCCGCGCTCGGCCATTCTCTGGCTTAAGGCGGCCAAGGCCATGGCTTATGTCGAGCAGCGTGACTACGTCATCCCCGATGACATCAAGCGGGTGGGCCCGCCCCTGTTGCGTCACCGCTTGATACTGTTTCCCCAGGCCGAACTGGAAGGCCGTACCCCGGACAGTGTGATTGACGAATTGTTTGGGGTGGTCAAACCACCCCGGTAGGGAAGTGTAGACAGGTGGCAACGAAAGAAAAAAGCGTGGCACCACTATTGGCACCGCTGCCGGCCAGATACCGGCCCACGGCTCGGGTCGGGGGGTTGCTGGTGGTGCTCGGTATACTGGGGGTGCTGGCCATGGTTTGGCCCATGGTGGCCCTGTTGTGGTTATCCGTGGTGGTCATCGCCATGCTGGCCCTTCTGGCCGAGGTGTACCAGTTGCGGCAGTGCCGGGTGCAGTTGCTGTCGGCGACGACCAACCATCACCCCACCGTTCATGTGCCGTTTAAATTGACCCTGTGTCTGTCGGTCATGCAGGCTGGTAGCCGACCCGTTTTGGTTGCCGATGGGCCGGGCGATGAAACCCGTATGACGGCTCGGTTCATGGCCGTGGCCCATGATGTGTTTCGTTTGGTTGAGGAGGCCCCGCCGATTCTTTGCCCACTTGCCGAAGCAGGACGGCCCGGAGAGGGGCAGCATGCGGCCAACGATCCCCCGGCCACCCACCAGGTGGTGTTGCACCTGAACCCGGCCCGGCGCGGACGGTGGTGGTGGCCGGGAGGCTATGTGGCATGCCAAACTTTTCTGGGATTGCTTCGGGCCTATAAGCCTGTGCCTCCTGTGGCCTTGTCGGTGTACCCGGCCATGGTTAACGCCCAAACCGTGTACCTGAACCCGGACTTGCTGCGCCTGCAGACCGGCGTGAAGCAAAACCGGCGTTACAAGGCCGACCAGGAATTCGAATCGCTGCGTCCCTACCAGCCCGGCGACGAGTACCGGTATATCGACTGGAAGGCGTCGGCCCGGCTCAACGGCTTGATTACCCGGCAGTTCCAGGTGGCCCACCATCACCAGATTTTGGTCTGTCTTGATAAAAGCCGGATGATGGGGACCCTGAGCGAAGGGGTGCGTAAAATCGACTGGTCTATCCAGGCGGTGCTGCATTTGGGTATGTTGGCCAAGCGCTACGACGACCGCTTGGGTCTGGTGGTGTTTGACGAGGCCATTGCGCAGTTCAGCAAGCCCCGGCCGGCCTCGGTGCCCCGGTTACTTGAGCAGCTGGTGGATGTGGACTGCTCGCTGGTCGAACCGAACTACCCGCTGTTGTGCACGTCCATCCTTCAAACCCAGCGGAAGCGATCGCTGGTTATTATTCTCAGCGACTTCATGGATGCCAGCAGCCTTGAGCCCAGCCTACCGGCTTTTGAGCAGTTGAACCGACGGCACTGCACACTGTTTATTGGCGTCGATGATCCGGTTTACCACCACTACCTGCACCACCCCAGCCTGGATACCCCGGATGCGGTAGTCAAGCATATCCTGGCTGTCGAGGCGAGACAGCGCCGCGACCGTGTGATTCACCAGTTGCGGCATCGCGGGTTGCATGCCCTGACTGCCACACCACAAACCCTGACCGAGGAAGCCATGAAGGCCTACTCGACCATTAAGCTCGAAGGTGCCATTGGTTAACTAGTGTGCCATCAATTAGTAGGGGATTCGTTTGGGGTTAACCGCTCTATCCACGGCCGGGCCTTCGGATACTGAGCCGTTAGCTCGGTACGGTCGGCCAGCTCGAAGTCGGCAAAGTCGAAGCCGGGGGCCACGGTGCACCCTACCAGCGTGTAGCCGACTTGGCCGATAGACGCCATTGGGCTGGGGTAGGCCCCAAACCAGACCCCCGCCGATACCCGGACCTGCGGCAGTTGGTTGTTTAGGATGTCGATACCCAGGGTGGTTTCGGTCACGGTGCCGTCGTCGGCAAGGGTCACAATCTGAATCGGATCGCCGAGGTAAAAATGCCACAGCTCGTCGGCGGCAATGCGGTGAAGGTGCGAGCAGCTTCCCTTGGGCAGCAGGAACACGATGGCGGTTGAGGCGTGGCGATCGCCACCGAAACGATCGGGCAGGGCGCTTTTGGGCAGTACCATCGGGTCACGAAAGGTTTCGGCAAACCAGCCGCCTTCCGGGTGCGGTTGCATGCGGTAGTGGGCAATCAAATCCGCAAGGGCAGGCAGCGCATGTTGATCGGCATGGGGGGAAGGCATGGGGAGATCCTATCGGAAACTGATGAACTGTTTGAGTTCCGCCAGGGAGGTGAGGTTGTTGCGCATAAACCCAAGCTTATGCCAGGTGGCCAGTCACTTGGCTGCCGTGGAGGTGGGTTTGATCAGGGCGTTGTACCAGAACTTCTTGTCGCGCGTGCCCAGTTCGTCCACGTGAACATGCTTGGTTTCGGTGTAGGCATCCAGGGCGTTGGGGCCCAGTTCTCGGCCCAGCCCGCTTTGCTTGTAGCCGCCAAAAGGGGCCCGAACGTTGATCAGGTGGTACTCGTTAATCCACACGGTGCCGGTGCGCAGTTGCGCAGCCACGCGCTCGGCGCGTTGCTGATCTTGGCTCCACACGGCCCCGGCAAGCCCATATTGGCTGTTGTTGGCGATGGCCACCGCCTCGGCTTCATCGGTGTAAGGTAGCAGGCTCAGTACCGGCCCGAAAATTTCCTCCTGGGCCAGGGTGCTGTTGGGATCGACCTGGTCGAAAATGGTGGGTTCGATGAAGTAGCCCTGGTCCAACCCGTCGCCCGTGGCACGGTGGCCACCGGCTAGCAGGGTGGCGCCTTCGGCCTGGCCGGTTTTAATCAGGCTTAAAATGCGGTCCAGTTGCTTCTGGGAAATGACCGGGCCCATGTCCGTCGATTTTTCCGCCGGGTTGCCCAGGCGAATATGCCGGGTGGTTTCCACCAGCCGTTCTACGATTTCGTCGTGCCGGCTCTTGGGAATCAGCAGTCGACTGCCGGCCGTGCAGCACTGGCCACTGTGGAAGAAGACGGCATACAACGAACCGTCCAGGGCAATATCCAGATCGGCGTCGTCCAGAATGATGTTGGCCGACTTGCCACCGCATTCCAGCGTCACGCGTTTCATCGAGGCGGCTGCTTCGGCCATAATGTGCCGTCCGATTTCCGTCGAGCCCGTAAAGGCCACCTTGTCCACGCCGGGGTGTTGTACCAGGGGTTCGCCGGCTTCCTTACCGGTGCCGGTAACCACATTGACCACACCCTTGGGAAAGCCCACCTCGTGGCAGAGCTTGGCCAGCTCCATGGCCGATACCGGGGTTTCCTCGGCAGGTTTCAGTACGACGGTACAGCCGGCTGCCAGGGCAGGCCCCAGCTTCCAGATGGCCATCAGCAGCGGGAAGTTCCACGGGATGATCTGGCCGCACACGCCCACGGGTTCCTTCAATAAATAGTGGTGGCTGGTGCCGGCCCGCGACATGTCGTCGAGGGGTTGCTTGAAGGGGTAGCTCGTGGCGAGTTTCGAGAAGTATTTCATCTGGCTGGCGGCCAAAAAGAAATCACCCTGGGCCTTCTTTAAGGTGGCACCACTGTCGGCAATTTCCAGCGGCATCCAGGCCTCGGTGTGTTCGGCAATTTTTTCGCTCAGCTTCAGCAGCAAATCGGCCCGGCCTTGGGCGCCCATGGTACGCCACGGGCCGGCTGTATCGTCAAAGGCCCGGCGTGCGGCCTGGACGGCTTTGTCGATGTCGGCAGCGTTGCCGCGTGAGGCCGTGGCCACCAGCGAGCCATCGTAAGGGTTCCGGCTTTCGAAGGTTTGTCCCGATTCGGACGGGACAAAGGCACCGTCAATGTACAGTTGGTACGTCTGGCTCATGGCAGCAGTCTCTCCCGGTACTGAGGTTGTTTACAGTGCCTTCACTATAGCATTGACGGGCCTTGCAAACCAAAAGGGCTTTGTCTACACTGGAGCTTCTGTTAACTAAGTCGTATTTAAGACCCAGGCGTTTCCAAGCCCTATGATACCAGCCCTCACCGCCCCCCGATTTTCGGGCCTCAAGGCGTCTTTTGCAAAAACCGAGTCCAACGCGGCCGGCCACACCCCCTTGACCATCAAGGTGTTTAAGCCCGAGTCGCGCTTGGTTGGCAGTAACGCGGTTATTGTCGAGGATGTGCCGGTCGGCACCAGCATGTCGGCCAACGCCTTGTCGTACCGGCAGCCCTCCGACAGGGCCAGTATCCAAGCCGATTTGCGGGCACTGGTCAATGCAACGGGTGATTCCGGGGCGCCTTTAAATCCGGTGTCGGGTGGTCAGCGACAGGTGGTGGTGGGACGATCTGCCGTGATGTCGGCGGCTGAGGCCTTCGATCGTATACGGCACTATGTGGTAGAAACGGGGTTGGCCGACGAATTTGTCCAGATTAAACCCGGTAATGTCGGTGCTTCTGAGGATGAGGTGCTGTACACCATCGAGCTCGATCCGCCTCTGCCGCCCCCAGATGTTGAATAAAAATGGAGTAGCCCCCCGTGACCTTTGCCATTAATCCGTCCATGACGACCCAGCCCCGGTTTGCCTCGGTGCGGTTTATGAAGCCTCTTTTAACACGGGAGCCTGGGCCGCCCATGCTTGCGGTTTATTGCTCAAAGACGGTTCAACCCAATGTGGTCATGCCCGGTATTCAGGAACCTGATGACGGGGTGTTTTACGAGGACAAACTGATCGGGACGAGCCCTGCTGCTGCCGCTTTAACCCAATTGGCCGACCAGTGGCGCGATGCCATGCCGGGGTCTGAATCTGCCCAGGCTGAGTTTGGCACGCGTATTGTTGGCTGGGTCAATGCGTTGCTCGACAAAACCGGTCTTCAAATGGCCCCGGACGCCAGTCGTCAAACCATCAAGCAGGGGGAGCAAACGGTGAATCTGGTCGAGGCCTATGACGCCGCCTGCCAGACGCTTAAACAAGGCCCGTTAACGGCCGATGACATCAGTCTCCAAAAGGGCACCGACTTCTCTGTGATCGGCAAAAGCTTTGTGGTTTTGTTTCGTCCCAAGGCGTGAGTGACGGAAACCCCACTGTCGTGTAAAAAAATGTTGCGCCCAGGCCTTTAAAAAGCCTGGGCAATCTTGTTTTAGGGCTGGGTTTGAATTATGTAGAAGTAATTCTATAAGTACTTATATAAATATATTTACGAATACCCCGACTTCAGGGGTGGGATGTGGTTGTTTAAGCCGTGACACTACTTCTACCGGTTACACACGCTCCGAAGCAGCGGCAGGCTACCGTTGTAAATACCAAGGTTCGGCAAGAGCCAAGGTTTGGCCTGTTTATGGGGGCGCTAAAGCCCAAGGGCGTGCCCATGGATGCCGTGATTTCGCAAAACGGGGTGATGAGCCGCACGCTCATTGAGGTGCTGGGCTATCATCCCTATGCCATTGCCCTGGCTCGTAACAACTTTGAGCGGTTGGAGCGTTTCCTGGATATCGGGTGCTGGATGGTGGCCAGTATCGGAATTCCCGTCATACTGGAAAACGTGTTTAACCGCTATATTACCCGTACCCGGTTGATGAAACGCTTTGGGTCGGCTTTTGTTAAAGGGGTGGCGGGCAAGGAGGTTCGGCCCTTCGAGGTGCCCTTCGAGTGGCTGGACAAAGCCGGTTTCAAGGAGCGCATGGCCCGGTTTGCCAAGGATCCGGTCAAGGTTCGGCAACTGCAGCGAATGGGTATTAAAAGCTTTAAGCACCTGACACCGGCCTTGGCCGGGAGCTTGCTGATGGGCAAGTTCGGCATCATGCTGTTTGACTACCTGGCGATGGCCGTCAAGGGCCAAGGGTACAGTTGGGGCAAAAACCTGATTACCGAGCGGCTCAGCAAGAAAAGCGGCTTCTCTGGCGAGTTTACCTATACCGACGAAGCCTTCCGGGCCGAAATTGCCAAGAAAAAAGCGGAGCAGCGCAAACAGTTGATCCAGTCGCTGGTAATTGGCTTTGGGGGGGCGATTGCCACCCCGCTGCTGGTGCTGGGCCTGCTGAAGAACAGGGCCATCAGTGCCGACGTAACCAAGGCGGCGGGCAAGGGGCTGGGTGGCAAGCTCAAGCGCCTTATCCCGGTGATGAACCCCTATCGGGGGGTGTTTATGAGCCGCTGGGGCCTGCTGCCCCATAACATCTTTAACTGGAACATCCCGGCGATTCTGGCCGCCCGTGACAAGCACGAGCTGCGCGAGTTGCTGGTTCGGGCCGTGGTGTTCGACTTTTTCTACTTTATTGGCGACGACATTTTTTCCGGGCTGGCCAGCAAGGTGTTTGTAAACCGCCACAAGCACGAACTGGACAAGCTGCGGGTGGCCGGCAAGCCGCTGCAGTTTACCCGCAAGGGGCCGTTTGGCCTGCCACTGGGCCGTCCCTTCGGTGAAATTCTTGAGGAGCTTAAGCTCGGCCATGGCCGTAATCTGCCGGAATCGGCCAAGACCCTTATCCAGCGTGTCAGCCGATACCAGTTCTGGACCGGGATTATCACCACCGCCATTTTCTTTGGCATTGCCACGACCATGCTCAACAACTGGTATACCCGCAAGCGCGTGGAGGCCGAAAAGGCCACGTTCAACAAAACCCATGGCAAGCCGGAGCCCACCAGATCGACAAAGCCCGCCAGACCCGCCAACCCTATTAAGCCCCTTGTACCGGCCGTACCCGATACCATGCTGCCTTCCGATGCCCGTACGTACGGCATTATTCGTCAGCTTGAGGCCCAATACGGGCCGTTTGTGGCTGTTAACCCGCGTCTCCATTCCTCTGCCGGGCCGTATTCGGTCGCTTCGGCGCCGTGGGCCGACCCGCGTTTGCCTGTGGCGCCTGCCCGTTCGTCCTATAATGGGGAGGTTGTCCGTTAATGCCGCCGTCTGGCTCGACCCGTCAGGTGACCCCTTTGTCGAAAACGACCAAAACACCTTCCAAAATGCCGTCCAAGCAGGCCCGTACTTCGGTGCCCAGCCAGCCCCTTGAGGCGCTGGACTTTTTGGACAGCCTGCAGGAGCTGGCATTGGCAACCCGCCTTAAGCAGTTAAGCGAGCAGTTTATTGGTGCCTGGACGATGGTGTACCAAACCCAGAGCGTCCCCTTTGAGCCGTCGTGGTTTTTGGTGATGATGGCGCTGAGCCACTTCGAGTCGCTGTCCCTGGTGGCCATGGCCGATCATCTGAAGGTCAGCC
>JAGQHJ010000055.1 GCA_020431915.1 Cyanobacteria bacterium HKST-UBA04
GGTTCTTCCATGGGGGGTTCGTTCACTGTCGGGATGGTATTTTCGCAAGCCGTCGGGCAGGGTTCTTCCATGGGGGGAGGGTTTGTCGCATCGGTTGATGGCGGTGGGACAAGGGCTGTATTCAGGTAGGTTTCCGAATAGCTAAGCCAGGGAAAGGACGGGTTAAAAATACTGACGGTATAAGTATAATCGGGTGTTGTCACATAGGGGTCGGTTGGGGCCATGCTGGTTTCCATAGCCAAAGCACTCTCGTCTACCGGTGGGGGGGGTGCCGGCTACGTCGGTGGTTGGGCTAGACGGATAGCCGTAACTAGACGGGCCAATCAAGTAGTTGTAATTCATAAAGCGTCCTTAATCTCCATGCCCCGTTCTGGCGGGTGAAACGGGTATCTCTGTTCCTCACCTGTAGGCCATGTATCGACGACCCCCTTGGACAACTGAAGGCGGGTAAACCCCACCGCTCCATACTGTTACATGAGGTTTTAAAAACAGTCAAAAGCCCCCGCTGAGACGCGGTTTCTTTTGTAAAGCAACCACTCTCTGGGCCCCTCCACCCCCAATCACGCCTAAGGCGGGGTGCAAAAAACGCATCGCTGTGGCCCATTTGCATGGTGCGGACGGCTTACGGCAAACAGCTTACGGCTTATTATCCACTGCTTACGGCTTGTTTGTTTAGTCGGTTTATTCTTTTTATTCGTTGGGCTTGTGGGCCAGCTTGGGCGAGGCGGCCGGGGGCTGGGCCAGGGGAATATACAGCACATCGGAGCGGCCGGCGGCATCGGTTACCACGGTGTCGTAGTTCAGGGTAACGGGGTTTGTGCCGGTGGGGCGGGCAAAGTAGCCCTTGCCCACTTCAATAACACTGGCCGGGTCGTTGTTAAAGTAGGTGTGGGTATTGTCGCTGCCGTAGTTGGGGGCCACGTGGGTTACGCGCACCATCGCATCGGCGCCTTCGGGCCAACTGCTGGGCCGTTCACCCGGTTCAATCCACTTCACGTCGAACAAGAAGGCGTTGTCGCCGTCGCCGCCGTATTCAATCCAGCCTTCGCGCATTTGCTTGGGGTCGCCCGGGCTGCCGGCCCGTACGGCCACCACTTCGGTGTTAATGCTTTGCGGGCTGGTCATGGTTTTCAGGGCGGGGTTGGCCCGTTCGAGCTGCTGGGGGGTAAACAGTTGGGCAGGCGGCAGGCCGCGGTGGTGTGGCACCACCACGCTGGTGTAGGCATAGGGGGCCGCTGGGGGCAGGTCCGGTATAACGGGCTCTACGGCGCCGGGGGCCGTTACGCCTGGGGTTTCAAAGGGCGAGGAGGTGCCTCTGAGGGCGGCCAGGTCTTCGGGGCTCAGCCGCTGGTTTAAACCATTGCCGGGGCCCTTGTCTACCAAATCGGGTTCGGGTTTGCCGGCGTTGCTCAGGGCCATCCAAAGGCTGGTTCCAAGGACCACCGCGAGGGAAGTACCCGTGGCCAGGGCGGCGGCAATCGGGTGCTTGGCCACCATCTGCCGAGCCCGGCGGACCCAGCCGCCTTGAACGGTGGGCGAGTTGCCCTGTCTTTCTGGGTAAGCATGCGATGTGACCCAGCCTTCGTCATCCAGGTCGTCGGGGTCATGGGCGTGGCCAGCGGCACGCTGAAGCTGGGCTTTAAAGGCTTCTGGGTGGTACCGGGCAATAAATTCGGGAATAAACTGTTGCGCCCGCAGGTAAACAGCGGTCTCTTCGGTATCCAGCGGGCCGTAGGGCAGAAACTTTTGGGCGGCACGGGGCAGCTCTTCGCCATAGCGGGCCATGGTGTGGCTAATCTGGCGCATCACCGTGTACATCTGCTGCCGGGCTTCGGGTTCTTTAGCCTTGTCGTAGCTGTCGTTCAGGGCTTGGGTGTAGGCGTCGAGCAAGGGCCGCAGTTCCCGGCCGGCGTCGGATTTTTCCGGCAGGGCTTGTCTTAGGTCATAAACCTCGTGGCTTTCGAGCATGTTGTACTTGCCCTGGGGGGTCAGGTTATGGATGTTGTCGGCCAGCTTGTAGCGCACATGGGGCCGCAACAGCACCTGTTCGGCACTGGCGCCTTCGACGCTGCCGCCCAGAATCTCATCCGTAATCAGCTGGCGTTGGGTGATGGTATCAAAGGGTTTCCGCTGCTTAAAGGCTTTTGCCAACGCGGTTCGCTGGCCATGGGTTACCAGGGGTTTGGCCAAGGCCGCCTGGGCCGCCGGGTACGGATGCCCGTCCTTGGTGCGCAGTTGCTCGGCCAGCTCGGCCTGCTGGGCTGGGCTGGTAATGCTGTCCAACAAGGTTTGGTAGGTTTGGGGAGGCACTTGCCGAGGCGAGAAGGCAAAGGCAATGTCGGCTGCCGTCGGGGCATTTTCAAAGCAGCGCAGCACCACGGCCCGTTCGGGGTCTGTTAGGGTGGTGTCGTTGCCGGCTGCCCGGCGCAATAGTTCCGCCTCTTGCGGGGTATGGCCGTGGTTTTGGGCATAGGCCATGGCCTGTTCAAAAATTTTGGCCTGCACGGCTTCTTCCACCGAACGATCGCCTGCGGGGTGGCTATGGGCCGTTGCAAAATCGTCCACAATGCCAAAGGCCCAGTCGTTGCCGGGGCCCGATTCGAGCCGAGCCACCATGGCATTGGCCTTATACCGGTTTGACTGGGGCTGCGGGTTGTCGTCCACTGCCTTGAGGGCACCCATGGTGGGGGTATCCACCGTTAAGCCGGGGTCAACGGGAATGTAATCCTGGGTTACGCCCGTGGGACTAAACGCGGGTTCGTCGGCGGGCACCGACCAGCCCCCTTCCTTGCGCATGGGGCCCAGCATTTCTGGGTCAATCCGTTGCGAGGTATCGATTAAGCTGTAATCAATAGCGTCTTCAGGAATGGGCTGGCCGTAGCGGTTGACGACTCTACCGTCAGTATCCATAAACTGCCGGGAACCGGGATCAATGTCGTCGTCCGAAAGGCTGGGTTCAAGCCGGAACTCTTCGTCTCTTTCGGGTTGAGGATGGAGGGGTTGCTCCCAGACTGCCGTGACGCCGGGATCGAGCATGACTTCTTCGGCTGGCAGGATGGTGGTGGCGGCCATGCTGAGCATGGGCGGGGTAAACCCCAAGGCCTGGGCTTCGCGCTGCGGCACGATGATGAGGCCCGGATCCGACTCGCGGAAGGCTTCCGGCACGCCGTTCAAGAAACTAGCCGTATTGCCGGCGTAGGCTTTGGGATCGCGGACGTGGATCAGCACACTGCCTTGCGGCCCCCGGTAGAGGTCGAGCTTGTTGTTGATGCGCCAGCCGTCGTCGTAGGCGTCGGTTAAGTGGGCACCGGCTTCGGGTACGGCGGCTTTAATGTCATCAATCAAAAAGCTGGGGTAGTAGCAGGATCCATGGCGATCCGACAGGGTGTACATGGGTGATTCGCCGTCGTTTGGGGCAAAGCCGGCTTCGCGAAAAATGAGGGAGGGGTGATCTGTGTTGCGCAGGGCTTGCATTAAGGTGTCGGGCCGCTGGACGGGTTTGGCTTGAGGATCGGTACCTGGGTTGGTACCGGCACTGGAAGGCTGCGCCTGCTGGCTGGCGGCCGAAGTGACGGCCAGCGGGGGCCGCGTTGAGGTGCTGGTTGGCAAACTGGTTGAGGGCGCTGCTGGCGGCAGGTTCTGGAGCGTTTTGAGCCGGTTGGCGATTGCTTGGGGCACCTCGTAGGTTTCCGGTCGGCCGTTGATAATTTGCAACCCGCGGGGTCCGTTAAACACCTGCCACAGGCCCGAGTCGGCCGGGTTGCTTGCAACGGGCTCAAGCTGGACGGCAATACCGCTACCGTCTGTGGGGGGTTCTTGTTCCAGGGCGCGGCGCACCGTTTCGGCGAGCCGCAGCGCCCGCTCCGGTTCCATTACCGATTGGGCCGAGCCGTCGGTGCCGGGGGTCAGGGTCACGGCGTCTCCGTTAAAGCCTACGGTGTGGCGGCTGTAGCTGGCTGGGGGTTCTTTTAGGGCCGTGGCGGCCGGAACAAACTGGTCGCCTGAGTCACCGGAGTCAACAGGATTACCGCCTTCGTTGATGCCAAACCGCAGGGCCCCAAAACCCGGCACGGTGGCACCGCGCTTAGCTGAAGCACTGCTTGAAGTACCACTTGAGGCTTGGCGCGTTTGGAAGGGGTTGGGTTGTAGGGCGTCGATTTTCATAGGACTTGGTAACGGTTAGGGGTAACGGTTAGGGGCAATGACTTTGGGGAAACGATTTAGGGAAACCACCGTAAGGGGTATTACGGGTGGACGAAGCGGGAAAAGAATGGTGCGGCTCTAAAGAAGGAAGGGAAAGGATTTTAGCCACCTTTTCCCAGGCATGTTATACCATGGACGCGCCTAAATTTTAAGGGTGTAGAAGCAGAATAAATGTTTTAAAATTATAAAAGTTCAAAGAGGCAGACTGCATAAGCGCGCTATAGGGGATATACAGGGTTGACATCCAAAGTTGCTACGTTGGTGGTATGTGAAAGGTGTTACGGAGTTTGTTTATTAAAGAACAAAATCCATTATTTGAAGGAGCTTCGGTTAGGCGCTGTCCTTGCCTTGGTGGCAACAGGCGGCGGGTTGCTACAATAAAGCGTCCTGAAGGCAAAAAGCTGCTTAATGGCCTGCCGGACTTTCGGTAGGCGTAACAAAACGACACATTTTCAGGGGGTTGCAGCTGGGGAGAAGCCCTTAAGCCGTTATCCGGGTCGGGGATGGGGTTGGTCTGTAAAGGGGCAACGGGGGCGGGTAGCACAAAACCTCTAAATATTGTTTTTATATTTATATAGTTTTATTTGATGTTCTTTCGTCCTTATTTCAGCTCTTTTTCCCCTCTCTTCTTTTAACAACAGGAGTTAGTGTGTCCTATGTCTTCATTAAGCCCTACGCGCCGTGCGTTGAATCCGTTTGAAGCACGGATGAACCGTTTTGCTGCGCACGATTTATACGATGATGGAAAGTTTAACGGCAGTGTTCTGTGGAAAACCGCCTATGCGCCCACCGAAAGCGGCAATGACCGGTTGATTCGCGATGCGGACGGCGTAAACGGCAAGCAGGTTTTGGGTTATGCCATTCAAGGCGATTACTACGATAATGGCCGCATTGATGGCAGTTTCCTGAAAAACTGGTTTGGCTACACCTACTGGGTGTCCACCGGCCATGACATCAGTCCGCAGTTGAACGCGGTACCCAACGTGGCGTACCAGCCGACCTGGGAAAACATTTTTGCCCAGGCACCCAATCCCTTTACGCCGGAAGGCTGGGGCCAAGTTGCCCAGGGTATGGGTGTGTCCGGTAACGGCTTGTATGCCCTCACCCAGTGGGGCCACGATGCCATTGAAGGACAGGGTATTGATGGTCAGGCCCTGGTCAGCGGTTTAACCAACCCCGACGACCAACTGAACTACGGGATTGCCCACATTAACCCGCAGGTAACGCAATACGCCCAAGCCATTGCCAACGCCGACGTTCAGCGCTTCGGCCAGGTAACCGGCGACACGCTGAACAACGAATTTCTGCGTGCCCTGGGTCAGGTGTTGCGCGTGCGCTTCGTCTAAACCAGTTTCTCCTTCAACAAAATGGTCTAACAACCGTCTTGCCACTTTGGCAGGGCGGTTGGCCTTTTGGGGGGCACCGGTTGCCCGGTTGGTTGCTTCGGGTGGGCTGAGAATTTTCCTGTGCAAGGGGGGTGGGTTTGGGCGACACTGTTAGCGATGTTAGAGCCTGTTGAAACCAAGGGGCTGGATGCACCGCTGGTCTTCGAGCCACCAGAAGATGTCGTTTCCGAAGGGTACGGCACGCTGTTTGCCAATACCTCGTTTATGGCCATTTGGGTGGGGCAGTTGTTTGCCCAGTTGGCCGATCGCGTGGTGTTTGTGGTGTTTATTGCCGCCATTGTGCAGTACTTTGGGGCCCAGGAGTCGTTAAAAAGCTATTTGTACATTGCCTTTACCATTCCGGCCATTTTACTGACGGCCGTGGCAGGGGTGTTTGTTGACCGGTGGCACCGGCAGCGCACGCTGGTTGTAACCAATGCCCTGCGCGGCTTGTGTGTGTTGTTTATTCCGTTGGCCATTGCTCATAACCAGCTGATGGGGCTGTACGCATGTGCCTTTGCCATTTCCACCGTGACGCAGTTTTTTGTGCCGGCCGAGGCGGCCACGATTCCGATGATTGTTCGGCCCACGCAGCTTTTGGTGGCCAACTCGCTGTTTACCACCACCATGATGGCCTCGCTGGTGTTTGGCTTTACGCTGGGCGACCCTCTCATTGAGTGGCTGGGCCTGGGGCAGGTGCATTGGTCGCTGTTTGCCATGTATGTTTTGGCCACCCTCAGTGTGGCTTGGGTTGGCGCCGGGTATCCGTCCAAAAAAGCCGAGGCCCGGCTGGACGAACAGCCGGAAACGTTGGCCGACTCATTGGATGAGTTGATGGCGGATATGAAAGACGGGTTTGCCTACCTGCGAGGCCATTGGCCGGTGCTGCACAAGATTGTGCTGCTGGCCATCCTGTTTTCGGTGGTGGTGGCCGCCACCATCCTCTTTATCAGCTTTGCCAAGGAGATGCTGTATGCCAACCCGGTGGTGGCATCGCGCAAGTTTGTGTGGCTCATTACCACCAGCGGCCTGGGCATGGTGGTGGCCAGTGTTGGCATTGGCCGGTATGCGCGCAACTGGCCCAAGCACAGGCTGGTGTATACGGGGTTTGTGGTTATTGGGCTGGGGTTGCTGGGCCTGCTTGTTACGCCGTGGGTAACCAAAACCATGGGCTTGACCGTGCCCGGCCTGGGCCTGGTGTATAGCTACAAGCTGCTGTATGCCCACACCATTACCTTTGTGATGGGCTTGGGGGCGGCCTTTGTGGCGGTGCCCCTGCAGTCGGTGCTGCATATCATGATTCCCGAAGACAAGCGGGGCAAGGTGCTGGGGATTCAGTTCACCTTGCTCAGTGCATGCTCGACGTTTCCCGTGCTGCTGGCGGGTCTGGGGGCCGAATGGCTGGGTGCCGGTAGCATGTTGCTGCTGGGTGGGGCACCCCTCTTGATGCTGGGGCTATGGGGGCTTTATGATGGAAACGTAAAAACCCGATCGGGTACAACCATGGTTGAGGAACAGTATGGCCCTGTCCATTGGTAAACGCCGTCCCAAGCCCCTTGCAAAAACAGCGGATGTCCCCAGAGTTTATTTCTCGGTCAGCAGCGAAGGATATGGTCATTCCAGCCGCGCCCTGTCTCTGGTTAACCAGGTTGATGCCGACCAGTTGATGGTGGGTAGCTACGGCTATGCCCTGGATCGCCTCAAGCACCATGACGTGCAAACCTCGCAAATTCCACGCGAGTTTAAAATGGTGGGGCGTCACGGGGTGTTTAACGTTGAGGAAACGATCTTTCAGAACCAGTCGGCCTTTTTTAACTTTAACCAGGTGGTGCAGTTCGAAAAGGCCATTATTGAGGACTTCGGGGCAACACTGGTGGTGGCCGACGGCCGGATAGCACCGGTTATTGCGGCCAGCAGCCTGGGCCTGCCCAGTGTGGTGATTACCAACCAAACCGAGTTTTTCCCTTTCTTCAAGCACGACTCACCCTTCGTCAAGCTGTTTGGCAAGTCGTTTGAGTGGTGGCTGCGGTACTGGTTTTCCTATGCCGACGAGATTTTGATTCCCGATTTTTACCCGCCCAACACCGTGTGTTTGCACAACCTGTCGCCCAGCTTCCACGTTAAGAAGCGAACCCGCTTTACGGGGCCCCTGGTGCCCTGGGGGGTTAACGAGGTAGAGCCGGTCTGCCGGCCCGAGGGGTATGACCGCTACGTGGTCGTCTCGCTGGGGGGCCATGCCTTCCGTCGTCCGTTGCTTGAGGCCGTTATGCAGGTGGCCGGGGCTTTTCCTAACGTGTATTTCGATTTACTGACCTCGCTGCAGGTGCGTGACATGCCGCCCAACGTGGGTCACCAGGGGCTGGTGCTCGACAGCGCCCCGTTTTTCAAGGCCGCCGATTTTGTGATTACCCAGGCTGGCCACAGTACGGCCATGGAGCTTATTACCCTGGGGACGCCCAGTATTGTGGTGCCAGACCGGTCCCAGATTGAGCAGGAAAACAATGCCCGGCGCCTGGTGGATTTGGGGGTGTCGGTGCAGGTTCGTTACGATGAGTTGGAGGCCCGTTTGGCACGGTCTATCGGCCTGATGATGAGTGGTTCGATGTTACACCGCGACTCGATTTACCACCAGCGTTGTCGTAAAATGGCACAGGATAGTCAGTCCATTAACGGTCGGCAGACCATGGCCACCATTCTTAACGAGTATGCGCATCGCTTACTCACCTACTAAGGCCCCTAAATAAATTACCTCGCCAGCCTTTAAGCGTGTGTGTTGTAGGGTGGTGGTTACGGGCGGAGGCCCGCCGGTGGCAGTTTGTGTGAAGTGGTTGCCGATATGCCGTTAAGCCCTAAAAGGATAGCGTTGTGAACCATAATGTGCCTCAAGCCCTGATTACCGTCGAACGGTTCTGGCTGGGACTCATTTTGTTTTTAATGATTGCCGGTATTCTTACCATAGAACGGCTGTTGGATGCACCCAGCAGTGCCTTCCTGATTATGGTGGCCATGGTGGCATACGGCCTGGTTATTGGGCTGGCCAACGCCCAGCAGCGTCGACGCCTGGCAAAGCTGCCGCCGGTTGAGGAAACCGCTGCCGAAACGTATGAGTGGCCTTACGTGAGCGTGGTCATTCCTGCCCATGACGAGGGCGTGGTGATTGCCGAAACGGTGGTCAACATGCTCGCGCTCGATTACCCCACGTTTGAGCTGTGGGTGATTGACGATCGCAGCCGCGACAATACTCGCCAGGTATTGGATGCCTTGCAGGCCAGGCTCGACGATCGTCGGTTGCATGTGGTCAGCCGTCCGGAAAATGCCATTCCCGGCAAGTCGGCTGTTTTGAATGATGCCCTGGAGTTGGTCAAGGGCGACCTGATTCTGGTGATGGATGCCGATGGCCGGGTGGACGCCGATTTCCTGAAGCAGCTGGTGCCGGTCATGCGTGACGAGCAAGTGGCGGCCGTGCAGGCGCGCAAGGTGATTGCCAACCATCGGGCCAATCCGCTGACGCGCTGCCAGGCCATCGAGTATATGATGGATGCCCAGGTTCAGGACGGCCGCGACACGATTCGCGGGGCTGTCGAGCTTCGGGGCAATGGCCAGCTGGTGAAACGCGAGGCCTTGGAGTCGGTGGACGGCTGGACGGACGAGAGCATTACCGACGACTTGGACCTGAGCACCAAGTTGCACTTGGCTGGCTGGGACATTCGCTTTATGCCCAACGTTACCACCCATGAGCAGGGGGTTATTAAATTTTACAACCTGCTTCGGCAACGCCGGCGCTGGGCCGAGGGCAGCCTGAAGCGCTACCTGGCCTATGGCCTTAACATTGTGGCCTCCAGCCGCATTAGTAAACGGGCCCAGTTGGACATGATTTTATATTTCCTGCAGTTTATCTTTCCCTTGTGGCTGTTTTTTGATCTGCTAATGCAGGGGGGCGAATGGGCCGTGCTTGGCGCTGCCCAGCACTGGCGCAGTTCGTTGATGGTACTGCCGGTGTTTGGTCTGTTTTTGTGGGGCACCAATTTTGTGAGCATGTTGCGCTTTGACAAGGACACCCACTGGCCCAAAGCTGTTGGCGAATCGTTGTTGACCACGTTGTTCCTGATCGTGGTGTGGATCCCCGTTGTGTTATGGATCACCTTCAAGGTGATGTTTCGCCCCGACCAGGGAGCAACCAATTGGGGCAAGACCCCGCGTACGGAAGTGTATCTGGCCCAGATGCGCGAGTAGGACTTTCCTAATCGTGTTGGTAGCTGAGGTGGTAGGTCAGGTAACTTTCCATGGCGGCATGAACGAGGTGGTTCACCCATGTGCCCCAACCCACCATGTTGGGTCGGCTTAACATGTAGCGGTCAACGTCTTTTTCCAGATCCATTTTGATGCGGATGGCATGGCCGACGGTGTCGGTGGGGGCGTCCTGGCCCCGCCGTTTCAGTTTGAGCTTGGGTACCGTATATGCCCAATGCCCAATGCGTTTGCCAAGCTGCAGCCAAGGGTCCAGCCAGCCCAGGCCCGTTATGGGCTTTTGCATGTCGCTAATTGTCGTTTCGGCACGGTGGTCCAATTCCAGGTTGCCGCTGGTGGCCGTGACGCCATTGAGGTACTGCAGCACATGGTACAGCTCGTGCATGACGATGCCTTTGCTGGCCCCCTTTTTGAGGAACACCCCGATACGGCCTTGTTGGTGCAGGTCGGGTAACACCTTGCCCGTGTAGTGCTTGGCACTGGCTGAGGCATGGGGGTCGGCGGCGGTTTCCTGTGCCAAAAGGTTGACCTCGCTGGTGTCGCTTGCTGGTCGCAGGCCCAGTACCGATTCGGGGGCCTTGACGAAGCCCGACGTGGAATAATGGTCGCAGATGTCGTTTACCCAGTGCTGGTCTGCCTGGCTGCCGTCGTACAGGTGCACCTGGTTGCCGTAGCGTTCCATAAACCGTTTAATCAATGCCGGGCCGTCTTTGGCCCCACTAAGCAGGGCGTCGGCCTGGCGCCGGACATCCTGTAGTCGCTGGGCTTGGCTGCGGTTGTCGGCAGGGGGGGCAGATTGCCGTTCGGGTGCCACGGGTGCCACGGGTGTCATGGGTGCCTGGCCAAAGCTGACCGTGTCATGGGGTAACCGGCAGAACGGGTTGGCTTGGGCTGCCTGAGCAACTTGGCCAATCTGGGTCAGCGGCAAACCACCCAGGGCCTTGGGGCCTGTCTGGGCGGCGACGACGGGTCGTGCCTTGGCACCGGGTGGTGCGATGGTCAATTGGGGCAAAGCGGACATACGGGTGCTGACCTCTGACCTGATGGATGCATGTGTTAGGTGTGTATGGATAACGGTAGCGGTGGTGATGATGGCTAATATCGGATAAAAAGCGGGTTTAAACCAACCGCATAAACGCGCCTGAAGGCGGGCGGGTGCGCTAAATGTTCCAGATTGTAAAGCACCCAAACCCTTTGTGGCGCAATGGTTTAAACGTTTTCGGCGTCTTTTTGGTACAATACCTCGCAGCGCGTGATGCACTCGGCAAGGTGTTTGGTGCAAGGTGCGCCCAGATGCGTTTTTTGCAGCCTACCAAAGGATGACACAGCCCATGGCCCAATCCAAGGCCAAGAACACCCCCGGTGCCAAGACACCGCCCGAACCGTCCGGCAGCGAACCGCCGCCACTGTCATGGGCACAAACCCACTTGCTTGATGCCCACACGCTAACGGCCGACGAGGTGGAAACCGTGCTGGCCGAGGCCCGCACGTTTGCCGAGATTTTGAACCGGCCGGTTAAAAAGGTGCCGCTGCTTCGGGGCAAGGTTATTGTTAACCTGTTTTACGAAAACAGCACCCGCACCCGAACCAGCTTCGAGCTGGCTGGCAAGTACCTGAGTGCCGACACCATCAATTTCTCCGTTGATACGTCCAGCGTTAAAAAAGGCGAAACCCTGATTGATACTGCCCAGACCCTGATGGCTATGGGGATTGATGCGGTGGTTATCCGTCACGCCAGTCCGGGCGTGCCTTACCAGTTGGCCCAGTTCTTTGGCCATCGGGTTTCCGTGCTCAATGCCGGTGACGGCATGCACGAGCACCCGACCCAATCGCTGCTGGATTTGTACAGCATGCGCCAGCGCCTGGAATCGGTTGAAGGTCGAAAGGTGGTTATTGTCGGCGACATCCTCCATAGCCGCGTGGCCCGAAGCAACATTCACCTGCTTAATAAGCTGGGGGCCGACGTGCATGCCGTTGGACCCACTACCCTGCTGCCCGCCGATCTCGACAAACTGGGCTGCACGGTGCACCACCAAATCGAGCCGGCCCTGCAGCAGGCCGATGTGGTGATGTGTCTGCGCCTGCAGTTGGAACGGCAGCAAAGCGGCTTGATCCCCTCGTTGGGCGAATATGCCCGCCTGTTTGGCATTAACCGCCACCGGTTGATGACCTACCCCAAGCCCAACGTGCTGCTGATGCACCCCGGGCCGATGAACCGGGGCGTGGAAATTACCAGCGACGTGGCCGATGATCCGGCTGTCTCGCTGATCCTCAACCAGGTTACCAGTGGCGTGGCCATTCGCATGGCCTTGCTGCACCTGCTTATTGGACACCGCGACATGGTTAAGCAACCGGGCTTGGATGTGCTGGGTGCCTCCGGCAGCCCCAACGACGTGCTGGCTTTGGCCGAAGCGGAGCTGCAAGCGGGAGGGGCCTTGTAATGTCTAGTATGGTACTGACGGGTGGCCGGGTCATCGATCCCCAGAACAACCTCGATGCCGTAGCCGACGTGCTGGTGCAAGACGGTCGTGTGACCCAGGTGGGCAAGGGCCTAAAGGCCAAGGCGGATGCGGTTATTGAGTTGCAGCCCCACCATTGGGTATGCCCCGGCCTGATAGACGGGCGGGTCAATTTTGGCGACCCCGGCTACAGCGATCGCGAAACCATTCGAACCGGGGCGGCTTCGGCAGCAGTCGGTGGCATTACCACGGCCATACTGATGCCCACGACCAAGCCGGTGATCGACAACGTGGCCACCCTTGAATATGTGTGGGCCACGGTTCGTCGCGACAGCGCCGTGCGTTTGGAAGTGTTGGCCGCTGCCACCAAAAACCTCGAAGGGGTGGAGCTGACCGAAATGGGCAAGCTGACGGCCAATGGCGTGGTTGGATTTGGTGACGACACCGCGCCCATTGCCAATACGTTGATTATGCGCCGCCTGCTGGAATACGCCCAAATGCTCGATAAGCCGGTGGTGGTGCATCCGCAGGATCCCTACTTCAGTGGCGCCGGCATTATGAACGAGGGGTACTACGCCACTCTGCTGGGTATTCCCGGTATCCCCGCCGTGGGTGAATCGTTGATGATTGCCCGCGACCTGCAGCTGCTCAAGCGCTTCGGCGGCCGGTTGCATGTGGCGCGGGTCACCACAGCCGAAAGTGTTCGGCTGCTGCGCCGGGCCAAATACGATGGGTTGGCCGTGACGGCCGAAACCACTGCCCATCACCTCTGCTTTACCCAGGCCGACATGCAGCGATACGACTCCGATTTCAAGGTGCAGCCGCCGCTGCGCACCGACGACGATCAGCAGGCCCTGATTGAGGGCCTGGCCGATGGCACCATTGACAGTATTGTGTCGGATCACACGCCCCACAACCCCGACGAAAAATCGCGCCCCATTGATCAGAGCCCCTACGGGGCCATTGGGACGGAAACCCTGCTGGGGGCGTTGATGACCCGCCTGCTTCAGGACGACGCCCTGACGCCGACCACCCTGATTAAAGCCTTAACTCAAAACCCTGCCCGGTGCTACGCTCTGGCCGACCGGGGGCATTTGTCGCCGGGGGCCCTGGCCGATGTGACCGTAATTGACAGTACCGCCCAATGGGTGGTCGATCCGCTGCAGTTTAAAAGCGCGGCGCGCAATTGCCCGTTCAAGGGTCAAACCCTCACGGGGCAAGCCGTGTTAACCCTGGTGGGGGGGGCGGTGGTTTATCGCCATCCCACCCTCTCCGAGGCACCCGCCCCGGTGGTGATGGGCTAAACAGAGAACATCCCGGTGCGATTCAGTGTGCTTCCTAGAAATGTGCCCTAGAAGCGCGCGTGTCTTCGTTACGGGTTGAACAGGCAGCCTTCGTTACGGGTCGAACAGCCAATCTTAGTGGCGGGTCGAACAGGCAAAAGTGTCGCGGGTGGGTTGGCTTTGAAGCGACTGGCCTTGAAGCGATGGCACCAGCCGGGCATCAGCCGTCAGGGCAGGCACCAGCTGGGGCACCAGTTTGGCGGCGGTGGCCTGCTGTCGGGGCACTAATTGAGCCCGTTGAAGGGCGGTGGGGGCTATTTTAAACATTGCTTTCTGGACCGTTTTTCCTCTGGCCTGCCCTGAACATGGTGGTGTGTGGGCGGGCCCTTTCTCCTGAGCCTAAATCCCCTCGAGACGTTGGTGGGTTTTTGATGGGGGGTATTATTAAACCATAAATAAATCAAAATGCAACCCTGTCATGGGGGTCTGGATACGGGGCCATTGATGAGGGGTCACTGATAGAGGATGTGCCCCACTCCTCTCTCTCTCTGCATTCGTTAAAACCCCCTGCTTTTTACTTCAAAGCAGGGGGTAACAAAAGGGGGTATGCAGAGGGCGCGTGTCAGGGTTATTTACTTTTTACTCCCCCATCCGGGCCGGTATAGCCGCACACCGGATAATTAGGCGATTCATAGAAAACAAGATCCTCATCCCCTTCAAGCGGATTCCGGGCTGTATCCATCATTACATAGGGATCGTCGGTTGCCAGATGTTCGTATCCAGGTTCTTTATATGTTTCTATAGGCTTGCGCTTGGGTTTTTCACCCGTAGCGCCGGCGTCTGTCGCGCCTGTCTCTTGGCCAAAGCGAAGGGTCACTTGATCGGCCATCGTCGCAACTTGGGGGGTATTCTGGCCCTGGGGCCGCATGGCCAAGCCGGCCTTAAAGGCAGGCGCCATAGACTGCATTAGGGGTGTAATTTTCATAAACCACGCCTCACGTTGTTTATTAGAGAGTTGTCTGTGGGCTTTTAACAAACCGTACCGGGGCCACACACCATCAACCGCGTTGCAGCGCGCGTGCCCCTCTCATTCACGGAAATATCTCAAAGAACACTTTATCCTACCGCATCCAGGCAATAGGTCAAGGGGGTTGGGGTTTATTGGGTGAAGACCCGAAAATATCCCCGGATCCGGCCCGGAAGGATTACAACTATTACAAAAGTCTAGTAAGATGGGCCGGTCTTGCGATACCATGCGGTACCATGGGGACTTCGATGGCCAGAACAACGGCTTGAGGGGTCTGGTGAGCCCGGTGAGTCTGGTGAATCCGGTAAGCGTCTAATGAACCAGAAGCGCTAGATGAACCTGCAATACCGCTTTCCCCCTTTTTTTCTTAGGTTGTCCTTGAGCCCTCCTGCCCCCGCGCCGCGCCCCCAATTGAGTGTGTACCAATGCCGGTTGCCCCCCTGTCTGCCATAACCTCCCCTTATCCCCGCTTGCGGGCGCCGTCGTCTGGCCACGCGAATGTGGGTATGGGTATGGATTTGGGTGTGGGTATTGAAGAGAGAGGACAGTCGGTTGGTTGGGCGGGGGGTAAACCCCCTGTTGTTGAGGTCCCACGCTTTGGCAAGCCGGTATTGCCCGTCAGCCTGCTTGAAAAACCCTCTGTTTTTGGCTTTGTAACCCCCCTGCTGACCCGGGCCGACCCCAACACCACCCTGGCCAATGCCATTAAAGCCTACAACGTGGTCAAGCCACTGTCGGACTGGTTGCCAAAGTCTATCAAATCCAGGCTACGGTCCGAGTGGGCCTTGATGCTGCGCCATACCATTACCCCGTTTCGGCCGCCCAGTGCTCAGTACCCTCGTG
>JAGQHJ010000056.1 GCA_020431915.1 Cyanobacteria bacterium HKST-UBA04
CCCCGATTATAAGACAAGCTGATGGTGAATAACAGGCGTGTATTAGGCGGGTGTGAAGGGTTTATGCCACAATACAAACGCGTATTACGGGGGCCATGGCCAACCAAAACGCCCCGTGGTTCGCTACTTTCTGCCGTCCCGTCTTGCGGGTGTTTGAGGTTTTTACCCTTGTCGAATCCCGAACGTGATGTCGAACCTGGCGCTGAATATGATGCCGAGCAGCGTATTGCAGCTGCCGAGCTGTCCTTGCATGCCTATTGGCAGCAGATTGAAACCCGCTGTCACGCCGGCACGGCGCGGGTACTCGAGGCCTTTGTAGCCCACGGGCTCGACGAGCACCATTTTGCCAGCGTAACCGGGTATGCTCACCATGATGCCGGTCGTCAGGTCACCGATGCCATTTACGCCTCGGTGTTTGGGGCCGAGGCGGCACTGGTGCGGTTGCAGTTTGTCAGCGGCACCCATGCCATTGTTTGCGGGCTGCGCGGCCTGTTGGCCCCCGGCCAGCAAATCGTGTCCATTACCGGCCCGCCGTACGACACGCTTCAAACGGCGCTGGGCATCAACCGCCGGGCTTCAAGCAAGCAGTCGCCAATGGCCCTGACCCGGCAGGGGTTTGGCTACCAGGAAATCGACTGCTTTGAGGGACAGCGCCTTCGGTGCGACTTTACCGAAGCCCAGCAAGCCGCCATTGCCGCCAGCCATGTGGCTTTTATCCAGCGGAGCCGGGGGTATGCCCTGCGCCCGTCGCTGGGTGTCGACGATATTCGGCGGCTGATAACGGCTGTCAAGGCGATTAACCCCGATATAAACGTGTTGGTGGATAACTGCTACGGCGAGTTCATGGAACCCCTCGAACCCTGCAACCTGGGCCTGGCTTCGGCTGATTTGATTGCCGGATCCCTGATCAAGAACCCCGGTGGGGGCTGGGTGACCACAGGAGGGTACGTCGCTGGCCGGGCCCAATGGGTGGAACGGGCGGCCGAAGCCTTGACGGCCCCTGGTCTGGGCATGGAGGGGGGGAGCACGTTTAACCAGACCCGTACCCTGTTGCAGGGGCTGTATGTGGCGCCTACAACGGTCAAAGAGGCATTGAAAAGCATGAGCCTGATGGCCACCGTCTTCGACGGCTTGGACTACCCGGTATACCCCAAGCCGGCTGGTCCCTTCCACGACATTATCCAGGTTATCGAGCTGGGGTCACCCGAGGCCGTACTGGCTTTCTGCAAGACCCTGCAGCAATGCAGCCCTGTTGGTTCGCGCCTGACGCCGCTGCCAGCCGTTACGCCGGGTTATGACGACGAGGTGGTGATGGCCGGTGGGACCTTTATTTTTGGCTCCACTATCGAGTTGTCGGCCGATGCGCCCATGCGGCCCCCCTATGCCGTGTACATACAAGGCGGGCTGGTATACAGCCATGCGCGCCATGTGGTGGGCAAACTGTTGGCGGCTGGCCAAATTACCCGGTGCCCCCAACCGGCGGTGGCGCCGGTCTAGCTCGTGTAAAAATAATTGCCTGAAACGCTACGCCTGAACCAGGTTGAGTGGTTCGTTGGAAAGCTGCAGTTTGCTTTCCGCGTCTTCCAGGATTTCGACGACCTTCATGCCGTTTACCCCGTCGGTTTTGGGCCGTCGGTTGTTCTTGATGGCACTGATAAAATGCTGGCATTCCAGTTTCAACGGTTCAATGCCCAGCAGGGTGGGCAGTTCCTTGTCTTGCGGGTGGTTGTGGTCAAACACCTGCAGTTTTTCGCTTAGCGGCAGGGTATCGTCAATAACGGCGGAACGCTCCGTACCGCGTACGATTAGCTTGACCTGCTTGAAGGGATGGACCCAGCTGTTGTGGATATGCCCGACAATGCCGCTGCCAAAATCCAGTTCAATATGGGCAATGTCCACCAGTTCGTCCGCACTGGTCTTGGAGCCCAGCACCGAGACCACCCGTTGCGGGACACGGCCAAGCAGGTAGATCATCATGCTCAGGTCGTGGGGTGCCAGGTCCCAGAACACGGCTCTGTCGGAGCGGTGGGCATTATAGTTCAGTCGATCGCTTTGAATGTAGCGGATATCGCCCAGGTAGCCCGATTCGATAAGTTGCTTGAGGCGGCTCACAGCCGGGTGATACAGCAGCAGGTGCCCCACCATCAGGTGCTGGTCGAGATCCTTGGCCAGGTCCATCAACTGCCGGGTTTCGGTGGTGGAGGTGGCCATGGGTTTTTCCACGTAAACGTGTTTGCCAGCCAGCAGCCCCTGGTAGGCCAGCGGAAAGTGGGTGACACTGGGCGTGGAGATAACCAGCCCGTCGAGATCCGGGTTTTCCAGTAAGTCCTCAAAGCGGTTGGTGGTCCAAACGCCTTTGTATTGCTGGCGAATACGTTTTAGGGTGTCGGTATCCAGGTCACAGACGCCGCTAAGTGCCCCGAGATTGTAAAAATTGCGCACCAGGTTCTTGCCCCAGTGTCCGCAGCCGACCACAGCCACCTTGGGGGTGGCATCCGAGCCGGGGTTAGCGGGTTTGGCAGTGGGTTCGAGCAGGTCCATCGGTGGAAGTACAGGGTATCCTGGTTAATATCGTATGGGGGCGGTTGCTTCCATACTACAATAAAGCAGACCAACGGCCACGGCCAGCGCTGTGGCGCTGACCTGCAATATTGGCTTACATTTATGCCCGGCCAGGATGCCCCCTATCGATGAAACTGCAACGCCACCTGCCTACCCATACCCGTCGCGATGCCTGGGTTGAGGTTGATCTCAACGCGGTCGAGGCCAATTTGGCCACGCTGCGCCGTCCGCTGGCATCGGGTCTGGCCATTATGGCCGTACTTAAGGCCGACGCATACGGTCATGGGGCACCGCTGGTTTTGCCCTGTCTGGAAGCCAGCGGGGTGTCGGCGGTTGGGGTGGCCAGTATCGACGAAGCCATCCAGATGCGCGAGTCGGGTTGCCGGCTGCCGATCCTCGTGCTGGGGGCCAGCCCGGACTGGTCGCTGCATGAGTTGCATGCCCATGACATCCAGGCCACCATATTCAACGATCAGCATGTGCAAAGCCTTGAACGCCTGTTTGACCAGACCGGGCGGCGGACCACGGTTCAGATTAAAGTGGATACCGGCATGCACCGCATTGGCGTGCCTTGGCAGGTGGCCCCGCAGTTTATAGAGCGGTGCCAGCACCATGCTGCCTTGGACGTGGCCGGGGTGTTCTCGCATTTTGCATGGTCTGCCGACGAGGCCTTTTCGGCCAAGCAGCGGCAACGCTGGCAGGGGGTGCTGGGCAAATTGTCGCACCCGCCCGGCTGGGTGCACATTGCCAACAGCGACGCTTCCCTGCGCTATGACTACAGCGACTGTTCGAACATGGTGCGCATCGGCCTGCCCTTGTTCGGTTATAAAACCGATCCGTCCATGCCGGTAGCCGGGCTCAAGCCGGCCATGGCGCTCAAGGCACGGGTGGTTCATCTGCAGACCCTTGAACCCGGCGAAGGTGTTAGCTACAACCAAACCTTCGTCAACACCACCGGTGCTCCCATGCGGCTGGCCACCCTGCCGCTGGGCTATGCCGACGGCGTGCCGCGCGGGCTGTCGAACCACATGGCCGTGTTATACGGGGGCCAGCGCCTGCGGCAGGTGGGCAACATCACCATGGACCAGTTGATGATCGACGTGACCCCGGCCCAGGATGTTCATCTGGGCGACGTGGTGACCCTGATTGGATCGTCCGGTGATCAGGCCATCGGGCTCGACAGCTGGGCGGCCATCCTCAACACCATCGAATACGAGGTCATGTGCGGCTTGCGGGTCCGCCTGCCCAAGACAGTGGTTCGCAACGATTAGGGTTTGCAACGATTAGGGCCATTCACGCAGACGGGCGATTGGGCTTGAATCCCGTGCGGCGATTGGGTATACTGGAGGCCGCTCAACGGGATGTTTTGCGCTTTTGGAGTGATACTTTTTTAACCAAACCAGGCCGCTAGGCTGTTTTCTCTTATGGCTTTTGCGATTCAACCGACACGGGGCGGTGCTTATCCCCCCTCTTTTTCGCCCCCGGCATGGCGGGCCAGTACGCATGCGCCCCGGTTTGGCTTGGTGCTTCGCGGTCGTGACGAAGGGCTGATTACCGACCGCCTGGCGTCGGATACGGCGGTCATTGCCCAGCACATCCTCACCAGCGGCCTGAACCGGTTTGTTGACGAAAACCGGCGGGAATTGGGCAACGACCAAGTGGCGTTTTCCGTGGCGGTTCGGCATCTGAACTTGGACCATGACACGGTGGTGCTCGATGCCCAAGAGCGGGCCAGGCTCAGTCCGCCCGAGCCGGATCCGGTCGACGAGGAGGGGTGGTCTGCCGACGACGAGTCGATGCCGTGGCGCGCGTTTGACAGTGCTTATGGCCAATCCGATTCCAGAGGCATTGACCCGGATCGCATTGTCAAACCCACGGCCCGGGTGCTGCTCTCTCTGAATGGCCTGCCTTTTGTGCCCAAAAATACCGTCAAGCCGGTGACGGATCCCGATGAGCTTGAGACGCTGATTGCCGGGCTGCTTAGCGGTGAAATTGATCCGCGAAAGGCACCCGTCGAAGAGGTTGAGTTGGGCCGGCTCCAGCTGGTTGATGGCCAGGAGTATGTGGTCAGGGAGAAACGTTCCCGACTTAGGCCCCACGAGGCGCCCATGAACCCGGCCGAACCGTTGGACCTCGATCATGCCCAGCGGATGGCCTCGGCTGATTACCTCGGGGCGTTGCTCGATCGGGTACGAACCGTACTGACCCGGCGGTAGGGCTGGGCTCGATTTAGAAGAATTAGGGGAAGCCTTTTTTTAGGAACCCCTTCTTGGGGGGAACCCTTTCTTGGCGCCTGGCGTCTGATCTATTATGAAACGGCCTACATGAAACGGCTTGGCTGACGGCCCGTGTTGTTTGCCCTCAAGGAGGCCTGTGTGCCGATGACGGTTGTTGTTTCTTTCTGTCGCTTTGCTTTTGTCCGGTTGCTTGGTGCCGCCTTGTTCTTGTTGACGATTACGGCGCCGATGCACACGGTGCTTGCTGCGTCTGCTGCCGAGCCGCTGAAGGCCGGCACGTCATTTACCACCAACGACGTGGCGCAGTTCCAGAACATCGTGACCCGCATTAAGCAGGCCAACCGTATTTCTGCCAGCGACTACACCCAGCTGGAGTTTGTAAAGGATGACACGCTGAATGCCGCTACCGACGGCCAGCGGATTATGTTTACCACCGGCCTGTGGAATGCCCTGAGCAGTGATGACGAGCGGGCCTTTGTCATTGCCCACGAAATGGCCCACGGCCAGGCGGGCCATGTGCGCAAAACCCAGTTGCGCCAAGCGGGCCTGAGCCTGGTGGATCGCTACGTGTTTGGCCGGTTTATTACGGCCAACTCCGTGGCCGACAAGGTGGAGAATGCGGGGTTGAGCCTCCTGGAGTTGCGTTTTAGCCGGCAGCAGGAATACCAGGCCGATGACCTGGGCCTGCGCATGATGGCCAAGGCCGGATACAACCCGCGGGCGGCCATGGGGGTGTTTGATACCCTCGAAAAATCCAGTGGCGGCAGTTCGCCCCAGTTTTTGCGCAGTCACCCGTTGAGCAAAAACCGTATTGATCGCCTGTCGCGTAATTACCGCTTATAGCCATAAAGCTCGCCAGAAATAAAGCCCGCTCAGGGCGTCGTGAGCGGGCTTATGAAACGTAATGGGGCGGTCCTTGTTCCTCAGGTAGGGTTCTCTGAGTGAGTCACCGCGCTGTTTCTTAGTCGTAGCAGGTACGGCCTGTGGGCACCCACCGGCCGCCGGTGCAGGTGTAGATGCTCTCGTTGAGGCACACCTTGTAATTGCCGGGGTAGCTGTTGCGGCTCAAGTAGCACATGGGGGTGTAACCCACTTCGCTACGGGGCTCCGGGTTAATGTTGTGGTAATAGTAAAAAGGTTTGGTATCTTCCGGGTGTTGGTGGTACCAGGTATTGCGGTCATAGGTTTTGCTGGCCAGCGATACCGGGCTCAGGGAGGCCACCACCACGGCAGCCAGCGTACCCAATAATATCCAGTGTTTCATCGTTAACGTCTCCTCACACACGTTCACTCAATATCAACAGTTGTACGGTATATGGTCGTCTACGCGACGTTGATCCTGAAGGCAGTTGGTCCAACAGCCAACGTCTTGCCGGCTATTGTACCTGAAACAGGCCCATGCAAACAAAGCCTTGCTGTGAGGAGGGCAATTACAGCTCCTCACAGGGCTCTTTGGTCTGTATCCAGGCCCCGTCAACGCACCAGAAGTATTCTTTTTCAAAACAAATGCGCGAGTTCTGCAGGTACATCCGAAAGTTCGAGATGCAGTTGCCGTCGCTGTTAAACCCGTGGTGGCGTCGTTCATCGCTTAACAGGCTGCGTCCCTTGTTGCCATGGGCAATACCGGGGTTGCGGGCCCCCCCCGAATAATCGCGGCGCTGGGTCGATTCGAATTCGGCCCGGGCCACGGGGGTGGTATGGGGCAGGCCGCCGAACAGCATGCCCACGGCTAGATAGAGCACAGCCAAATAGGGTATGGCTGTCCATAGCAGTGGCCTGCCGCTTCGGCTTTTGTGGCGAGATGTCGGGCGCACGTCCATGGGCACGGGCGTTCTCCTTTATGAAACCGGGTTTAGTTGCACAATGCAGGCCAGAAGGACACCGGCATAGGTAATCCACAGGGCGTAGGGCAGCAGCCACCATTTCAGGCAAGACGACACCCGGCTGTAGATTGGGAAGGACAGCAACATCAGCAGCCAAATCAGCCCCATCAGGGCCAGGCCGTCAACCAGCCGTTGCTGGCCAAAGAAGGCGATGTTCCAGGTCACATGCAGCAACAGCTGGATTATATACAGCCCCAGGGCCATCGAGGCAGGCCAGAACAAGCCGGGCTGGCTGGCGTGTTTCCACAGGGTCCAGCCAATGTAGGCAAGCGTGGCATAAACCAGCGTCCAGGCTATGGGAAAAGCACTGTTGGGCGGGGTAAACCCAGGTTTGTTCAGGGTCAGAAACCATGTTTTAACCGACATAGCCGTCAAGCCGGCGGCCATCAGTTCGGTCAGGGCACACAGGGCAATAAACACAGCCAAGGCCCACCACTGCTGGGCGGGGGTGATGGAGGGACGGGTTGGGTCAGAGGCGGCATCATGCATACCCTTATTATACTTATTTTGGTAAAGGGTGTCGTTTAACGCGGCGTCTCATCATCCGATTGGTGGGGCTGTTGCCCCGGCTTGGGCCAGTTCTAGCAGCGTGCCGTCCGGGGCGCGAAGTACGACGGTTCGATGTCCCCATGGTTGGATTGCCGGGGCCGCCAGGGTCTGGGCGCCATAGGCGCATGCCTGGGCCCATGCGGCCTCAAGGTCGGTGACCCGGAAGCCAAGCTGTACCGAGGTTTTGCCCACGCACAGCGGGTCGGGTGCAACGCTCCAGGGGGCCATCCACTGCCGTGAGGCCAGGGCCATGCGCTGTTTGGCGTGCGGGTTTTTAGGGTCGGCCGGGCTTTCCAGCAAGGCATACGTACAGGCCTGGCCGGGGGCATCCTGTTCGACCAGATGCATACCCAGGCCCTCCCGATAAAACGGCAGACTGTCTTGAACGGCATCGACATACAGGACAATCATGGTCAGGGCAGGCGGGGGCGTGATGGGCATGGGGCTGTATAAGGCCTTGGGTTGTCTTGGGTTCGGTCTCTAGCCGGGGTTCGGGGGAAGGGCCTCTCTTGGTCAGGGGGTCAGGTGGTCAGGTGGCCCTAGGTGGCTGGAGAGTACAGTTTCTTATTGTTTCTTACAGTACAATGAGGGGGATGGACGTACCAGTAGTCCGCTGTTTTTCCTGCGGATAAGATTCAGGATTGATGATGAGACCTTTTTTGCTTGCTTGCTTGATACCGACACCGTTGCCGGCATGGCGGACCCGCTGGCCCCAACGGCTTAAACGGCTAAGGCTGTTTGGATTGCTTATGGCGGGGCTGGTGGTGGGCTCGGTGGGTATAAGCCCCTGTGCCCAAGCGACTTTGGCTGCCGAGTGCCGACAAATTTTGCCCCAGCAGGCGGCTCGGGGTGGGCCCATTAGCTTTCGGTTGAATTGCCCCGATGCTAGCCACATCAGCGTGGTGGTGCAATCGGCCAAATCGGCCGGCAACAACCTGACCAAGCTAAAGGAACTGACCACCCTACCCGGGACATGGGTGGGAGAGATACCGCCCGCGTTGTTTGGTGCTGGCGAAACCGTGCGCTTTATCGTGATTTTTCAGCCGTCGGACAACACCTGTATTGTGCAGGAGTCGCTTAGCTTTCAGACCCGATAGTCCAACTATCTGCAGGTCTATAAGTCTTTCCACTTAATATTGCAGCCGGCGCTGGGTTTTTGGTTTAGCGGCACGGAGCGGCCAGAAAGTACGGCCTCCAGGGCGGTGCGTAAATCCTTGCCCGTAACGGGCTGTGTGTTGCCAGGACGACTGTCATCAAACTGTCCACGGTACACCAGTTTACGGGTGTCATCGAAGAGGAAAAAATCGGGTGTACAGGTGGCCGTAAACGCCTTGGCAATCATTTGATGCTCGTCATAGCAGTAGGGAAACACAAAGCCCAGTTGCTCGGCCTGTTTCTTTAGCTTTGGCGGGGCGTCGTCGGGATAGTTGTCTGCGTCGTTGGCACTGATGGCCACAATCCCCACGGGTTGGTTGGCGTAGTCTTTTCCAATCCGGGCCAGGGCGGTTTCAATGTGTTTGACATAGGGGCAGTGCTGGCAGATAAACATCACCAGCAAGGCCTTGTGATCCTTGAAGGTGTCGAGGGTGATTTTTTCGCCGCTGACGACGTCGGGCAGGTTAAAGTTGGGGACTTTCGTACCCAGAGCAAGCATGGAAGAAGACACAAGAACCATGGCGAAATAAGCGAGGAGGGGGGTAACCCGGTTTAACCATTATGTAAGTGTACGTTTGAATAAAGGGTGAATAAAGAAGAGGAATAAGGGGAGGAATACGGAAGGATCCCACAGTGATTATACACGGCATGGAGGCCGTATGGGGATGATGGCATGGAGGCAGTCCGAAGGCAAAGCCTAATTACCCCGGTGCCAAGTAACACCGTCACGGGGACGGATACTATGGGATGCCAGTACACCGAAACGGCCTAAAGGTTGTTGGTGTACGAGTGGGTTTGTGGCATCCGTAACCCGCTGGCAGGGGCCAGGGTTTTTTGATGGCTGCTGGCCGGTTGGATGCCCCGGTTGTTGATGGCGGTTTCGGCCGTCAGAACCAGCAGCATCAGGGTAATGCGCTTTGCATCAGGGCTGTCGGGTTGCCGGGCCGAACGGGCCAGTCGCCGGATTTCCTTTAACCGAAGGCTGGGACGGCTGGGCAAGTCTTCCACCAGCGGCTGAAGGGTACGCAAGATGTGATCTTCGGCAGCCTTTTTGTTTACCGGCACGTAGTCTTGCACAAAATGGTGTACCAGGGTGGGCAGGTCGGCCTGGTGGAGCCGCTCAACCAGTTCGGCAAGCAGTGGGACGCCGGCGCTTAATTTAAGGGTTTGCCGGGCCAGGGCCTGGGTTAACTCGGTGGCGTCGTAAATGGGCTGGGCCATTTGCGGATGAAAATACACCACGGGCTTGGGCGAGGCAGATTGTTCCGTAGGCGAGTAGAAGCTCGGTTGTGCGGCTTCGGCAACCCTGGGGTGTTGCAGGGCCTGTTGCAGTGGCAATACGCCAGGGGCACTTTGACGGACAAACGTGTCGGCCGTTAGCGGGGCGGCTGGGCTCTGAAGGGTATAACCGAATCGAGGGGTGCTTGATTGAGAATTCCGGGATACGGTGTTTAAAAAAGAAGAACAAGGGTTACCTGAGTTGGCCGATTTTGTAAGCCGGTGAAGGCTTAATGAAACCTGACTTGAACCCAAGGTAACCCTCCTGTGGGCTTTAGAGCGTTTCAAAGTCTTCTATAATATATCGAGAGCCATCGGTAAAAAACAGTCACAGATTTACATTATTATACCATGACAGTTTTGGCAAAAGCCCCGGTTCAAGCGGCTTTGAAATCATAAATAATACAAAAGGTATATATTGTGCAAGGTAGGCCTTGGGGGCTGGTTTTGCCCTTATGGTGATTGTTTGTTTAAGCTATACTTGCCCCGCTAGCATGGAGAACCATACAAAACGATGCCAAACCAGTGGATTAAAGCGTTATTGATTGACCAACTGGCGGCCACCGAGGTCCATATTGTGGACAACAGCCACCGACACGCCGGCCATGCGGCCATGAAGGGTATTACCCAGTCTTATGGCACCCACTTGGCCATGGTGGTGGTTTCGCCCCAGTTTGAAGGGGTACCGTTGTTGGATCGGCACCGGATGGTGCACCAAGTGTTGGAGCCCGCCTATGAGCGGGGCTTGCATGCCCTGGAGCTGAAGGTATACACCCCCGAACAGTGGCAGGCCCTGTCGCCTCGGTCTGGTCAGGAACAAGCGCAGGAGCAACAAGAACAACAAGAACAGGGCGCGTCTTGATGGGGACGATCATCGACGACAGCCCGCCCGAAGCGGATCAGACCGGTCTGTTCATGACCACGTTTCCCGTTGGGCCGCTGCAATGCAACTGCACCATCATCGGTGATCGCACTTCCGGCGAGGCATTGGTGGTGGACCCCGGCGGCGATGGGCAGTTGATACTCGACACGCTTGTTGATCATGGGCTGAGCCGGGTGGTTCGGATTATTCATACCCATGCCCATTTTGATCATTTTCTGGCCGCCGGCCACGTGCAAGCCGAGGCAGCCAAGCGGTGCGGGTGTGCGGTTCCCATTGGCCTGCACAAGGAAGACAAACCGCTGTGGGATAACCTTGAAGCCCAGTGTGCCCGCTTTTCGATTCCCTATACCCCGCCGCCGCCGGTTGACGATTGGTTGGCGGATGAAGAAGAACTGACGTTGCCCGGTTGTCCAACCCTGAAGGGGGTGGCCTTGCATACGCCGGGCCATACGCCGGGATCGATGAGCTTTTATTTCGAGGCGCAAAAACTGCTGGTGGCTGGTGATACGCTGTTTCGCGGCTCGATTGGCCGAACGGATTTGTGGGGGGGCGATTATGCCGCCATCGAACGATCCATCAAGCAACGCCTGTATACCCTTGACGAGGCGACCGAGGTGATTACCGGCCATGGGCCCTTGACCACGTTGGGGTTTGAAATGCGGCACAACGGGTTTGTGACGGCATGAGGGCGGTGGCAGGGTGTCGCCGAGCACACCAAGCACACCAAGCATACCGGACATGTCGGGTGCGGGTGATTGGTGTGCGCATGGGGCTGGTTGGCATCGGGTTATGGGCCGCCGCCATGGTGGCAGGCTGTGCCGGTTTACCCGGTTTACCTGGCCTGCCTGGTCTGTCGGGGAGTGGTCATGCCGGGGCCGGTGACTCGGTTCGGCCACCGCAAGGGCTGACACTGCCCTTGAAGTGCAACCTGGCAGAGAACTGTTGGGTGACCGGCTATGTGGATTTGGATCCGGCCAAGGGGTCGGTGCAGGATGCCGGGTGTGGTCACCGCAGTAAGGATGGCCAGCAGGACACGCATTTCGGTTTGCCCGACGAGAGCTATTTAAGCGAGGGAGATTGGGGCGTGAAGGTGCTGGCGGTGGCCGACGGCACCGTTACGGCTTTGCGCGACGGGGTGCGTGACCGGCTGGTTGACGGGCCGCGTGATGAGTACTGGATTAAGGACAAACCGTGTGGCAACGGTCTGGTGATTGATCACGGCCAGGGGTTCAAGTCGTACTATTGCCATTTGCGAAAAGCCTCCTTCAAGGTCCAGCAGGGCGATGTGGTCCAGCAGGGCCAGCATCTGGGCTTTGTGGGCGAAAGTGGTCAGACATCAGCCATTCATCTGGCCTACAAGCTGACCTACAACGGTGAGGTGGTCGACCCCTTTACCGGGGTGGAGGCTCGTCGTGCCCAGGTTGATGTGACATGCAAAACCCCGTTGGCCCAATCGCTGTGGCAGCCGGCGTGGCATCAGGCACTGGCTTACCAGCCGGCCTACATTACGGCCGTGGGCCTGGCCCACACCCCGCCCAAGGCCAAGGACATTCGCCATGGATACTTTGACCAGATGCATTCGGCCCCTAACGACATGCCCCGGTTGATTGTGTGGGCCTACCTGCATGGGCTGCGCGACGGCGACGAGGTGCAGTTCCTGATTACGGATCAGGCCAACCGCCCATGGTTGAGCTCGACTCATGCCATCGAAAGTGATCGCGATGAGCTGTTGCAGTATGTGGGCAAAACCCTGATGCCCGACAGCCGGTGGCTTACCGGGACCTATTTTGTGAAAGTGACCGTGGATCGATCGGATCAGCAGAAGCGTCGCACGATTGCCACCAAGACATGGGCCTTTGATATTAACTAGCCGGCGGCAACGAGGGCGGGGGTGACTCTTGGGGATGGCGGGACGACCGGGCAAAAAATCGGCCCAGCCCCAGCCCCAATACGGCAAAGCCCCACAGCAGGCCCCATTGGCTGATGGCGGCACCGGGCGAGTAGTCGAGCACACCGCCGAGTTGTGCGGTACGAATAATCAGAGAGCAGAGGATGACGACCACGGCCACCAGCCCCCCAAAGCCGATGAGCTGGCTGGTGGGCAGATCGGGTTTGCTTCGGCCAGCCCATAAGCCCCAGATGAACAGGGGCATTTGCGAGATGAACAGCGACAGGTACAGCAGCACCTGTACCGGCATGGGCAGCATGCTCAGGCCATAAAAGGCGAGACCCGGTATACCCAGTGTGGCCAGGGTCGTCACAAACCCGGCGTAGAGCATGTGGTTTGAAAAAATAGCAGGGCGTGTCATGGCCTTATTATGCACGAACCGGCATAAGCCAGCCATCCGCTTGTGCCGCTACAGACAATGGGGGAAGCGGTGCGCGCAAGTGCAGCGTGTTTTGGAGAAAAAGGGGCCTTACTGGGGGGCGGCGCTGCCGTTGGTTTCCTGGGTGTCGCAAATCCCATTGTTGTTCAGGTCGGTACACTCAAGGGCATTGGGCGTGTTTTGGTTGGTTTCGCCCTCGCCGTCATCCTCGACGATCATGAAGTTGAAGCCGCCGTCTTCCTCGTCTTCAATCTGCAGGAAGTTCAGGTTTTGCTGCGGGTTGGGGTTCTGGTTGTCAATGGGGGAGTTGCCGTTACCGCTGCCGGTGGGGCCACCGGTTAAACCGGTTCCCTGAATGGGGACGTTGTCAACCGTGATGGTTTGGGTGCCGCTATTACCACCATTACCACCATTACCACCGGTTCCAGTCCCGGTGCCTGTTCCTGTACCGGTGGCATTATTGCCGGCACCACCGGCACCACCGCCGCCGCCTTCGCCGCCGCCTTCGCCGCCGCCGCCTGCCAAGCCGTTAAATAAAATCAGGCCGGGTGCGGCGCCGCGGGTCAGATCGTTGTCGGGTATGACGGTGCCGGTAAAAACGCCACTGATGCCGTCGATGTCACTGTCAGCACTAACGCGGGCTGCACCGGCGGCACCGTTGATGATGATTTCAATGGGGTTGGCCAGGGTCCCTGCCACGCCACCGGCAGAGATTTCCAAGTCGGCCGCGATAATATCCGTGGCGTTGCCGTTGGTGTCTCTGACGTCATGGCCCGCGTCAATGTCCACGTTGTCGGCCTGAATCAGATCGTTGAGAATCACGTCGCCGTTTGTTGTGGTGATATTGACCGTGTTGTGATTGCCCAGCGTGCTGTTAATACCGTCTAAGTCGGCATCACCGCCTGCATTGATGTTCAGGACGCTGTTGACGTTGTTTAATGTCAGGGTGTGGCCGTTGCTGTCAAAATTACCGGCGGTGTTGAACGTCAGGGTGCTCAGCGGTTGGCCAAAGCTGGTGTTGTCCGACAGGTCGCCGGCCAACTGAACAGTGACGTTCCGGTTGCTGTCGCCAAGAATTAGGTTGGGTGCCGACAGCAGCGCCAGCTCGCTGACGTCGAGATCCATCTTCGTGGCGTTGTTGCTGTTGGCCCCGTTGCCGGTGCCCACCAGCAGGGTGATGCCGTCGGTAGCCGTGGCGACCTGCAGGGAATTAATGGCTGAGATTAAGCCTTCGAAGCGGCTGTCGTTGGTTCTTAACACCACGTTGTTGCCACTGACACTGCCCGTGTTTTGTACAAACAGCTGGTTGTTGCCGGTGGTTTCTATGGTCACGGTGCCGGTTGGGCCGGTGGCGTTAACGGCGGCGCCAATCGTAATGTTGTCGCCATTCAGGCTGATGGGGCCGCTTGCCCCCAGCGTGCCATTGGTAGTGGTGGTGATGTTTCGGCCGGCATCCACATCGATGTTGCCAAACCCGGTGGTGGCCGCTGCAATAGAGACGTCGCGGTTGGCATCAATATCGAGGGTTCCGCCGTTGCCACCCAACGCACCGGTTATCGACACGTCGCCAATGGTTGTCGACAGGGTTACGTTCATCGGGCCGGCCGCGGCGCTGCCCCCGCCCAGGGTCACGTTGTTATGGGCCATGGCAGTCAGTTGGCCCATGTCCGTAACGGTGTTGACCGTTACGTCATTCGTTTGCGAGGTCAGGGTGGCTGAATCGTCTCCGCCGGTGCCGGTTACGTTGTTTACCAACACGTTGGTGTGGGCGGTGACGTTGGCCGAAGCGGCCCCATCGCCCAGGGCCAGTGTGCCCAGGTTAATGGCGCCGGAGCCGGTGGTCAGGGTCATCTGTCCGGTAGAGCCCACATGGGGCAGCGTAATGGAGGTGCCAGCATCCATGGTAACGTCACCAGCCCAGATACTGGTTGCCGTACCGGAAATGGTCTGGCTGGCGTTTGCAACCAAGGCCCCGTCGGTGGCCAGGTTGTTGTTCACCAAATCAATGGTGTCGTTGAAGACGATGCTGCCGGCCGAAGACGTAAATGAAGCGGTACCGCCGAAGCCGCTCAGGGCATCAACGTTAATGAGACCACTGGCCTGTACGGTCAGGTTGTGGATATCGCTGATCGAGTCGCTGAGGGTCACGCCCCCGTTGGTAGAGGTCAGGTCCAGATCGCCCAGGGTGTTGGTATCCCCCTGCACCGTGCCGCCAACAGAGAGCAGGTTTCTGGCGGTGGCCGAGAGGGAGGCGCCGTTGAGCAGGTCAAGGCTACCCAAGGTAATGCTGCCCTGAAGGGCGTTGATGGTCGACTGATCCGTGGCCACGGTGACCATGCCGGTTTGCGACAGGTTGCCGCTGGCAACCGACATTACCAGTTTGCCGGTGTCAATGGCCCCGGTGCCGGTCAGGGATTTGCCGGCACTCAGCTCAACCGTACCGGCATCGGCTGCAGTCAGGCTGCCGCTGTTGATGAGGGTGTCGTTGCTGGTTAGGGTAATGCGGTCATTGAGGCTGGTGGGGTTGTTAATCAGCAGTTGGCCA
>JAGQHJ010000057.1 GCA_020431915.1 Cyanobacteria bacterium HKST-UBA04
TGGGGCTTGCGGTGCACCAAACGGCACACCCGGAAGCGCAGGGGAAGACATAGGGTCGAAACCTCCAATATATGAGAATGGGTAGAGAAGCTTATTAATATAAAAACAGTTATTAAAAGTCTGTTAATAATTTATTAAGAATGATTTACACAGCCGACAGGCCTGCCGCAAGCCACGGCGAATCTAACCGATATCCCCACTGTCGAACACACCCACGCACGCGCACCTGTTTAAACGGTGCGCAACGTAGAGTAACTACCCAACTTGGCGACGACGCATGGGGGCAGCCGATGTGTTAAACAACGTGGCAGCCGTCCCCGAGGCCAAGGAAAATCCCTTCTCGGCCAACCGGTCGGTTAACTCACCGATCGCCTCTTCCATCGTCGATTGAGGCTGTGTGGTAAAGCTTAATCCCTTGTACTCAAACACGGCCGTATACATCATTCCCGGTCCACCCTCGGCAGGTTGTCCCAGTTTGCGCAACGTGCCAATAACGGTATGGGTGCCGTTGGTAATCGGCAACGGTTCGGTCTGTTCAAACGGGTCAACGGCATCCAGCTCGTCAACCGTATCTGCGTCTTGGGCGACAGGAGACGGTACCGACAGCTGTAATTGGGCTTCTATCTGGCGGGTTTGCTGGGCCGCCTTTTCAATGGCACGCCCCACACTGGGATGAACCAGCCCCGAAGACTCAAGCGGTTCATAGCTTAAGTCCGACATCAGGGGAACGCCCTTGTCGGCCGGCCGGCGTAAAATCGCATCCAGAATGTGCCGGGTTTCGTCGGACTCGGTTTCATCCCTGTCGATTGAACCGGGATCAACGGAGGGTTCGAGCATCAGTGGCGAGGGCTGCATGTCATGGCTGGACGCAATACCAATGGCATCAGCAAACCGCGAAGGCTGCCGGGCCGTCATGGTTTCGTTAAGACGCTGCCCGACACGGGCCTTGATTAATTGCTGTTGATACCGGCTGCGTTGTACCCAGCATGCCCAAATATACTTGGCCAGGTAATACGGAAAACTGGCCACCATCAACAAACCAATCGCAGGAACGGCTGCCCCATAACCGGCCACGTCAATGGGCTTGCACCGAGCCACGCCAAGTGACAGCAACTGCACGACAGCAAACGACACCAGCAACCCGGCCCAGAACGGGGCCAAGGAAACCGGCCAAGCCGCATCGGCCGTTAAGCTGAAAGCCAAACCTGCCATAGCGGTTACGCCAACCAGTACCTGTGGCGGATGCATCAAGGTCAGGGCAAGGTCGATCAGGCTGAAGTTAAACGTAATAAGGCCCTTGCCCAAGTAGGGTAGGCCAGCCGTCAACAACAACCGCAAGCGGTTCATCAACACGGCCGGGGCCTTGTCCATCACCGTTTCGAAGGTCTGCCGATCATCCTTGTACACCACCACATTGGGGGCCCACTGAACCGGGTAGCCGCAAGCCGCCAACCGCATCGTATATTCCATATGGTCGACATCGACCCCTTGCTTGTACGGAATCATTTCAAGCAGCTCTTGGCGAACCACCCAGCCGCTGGACAGCAGGCGGGTAGACAGCCCCATATGGAAACCGCCCGCGTTTTCAATCCGGTTAACCAGCCGCAGGCCAAGACTGTACACCTTGCCAAACCAGCCCGACATGGGGCGCTTCAGTGCCAGATAACCCTGGAACACGGCACTATGGGTGGCTCGAATGGTGATGTTCTTTAAAAAGTCGGGACGAACAATATCGGTGGGATCCAGGAAGGCAAACAACGACGCTGGGCCGCCACGAGCCAGCAAGCGCTCGATTAGCCACGACAACATCGCTCCCGAATCGGTTTGGCCAATATGAACCTGTTCATCGGGGTGCACCCACACCTGGACAAACTCGGGCAGCTGATCGGCCACGGGCAGCCCGACGGCATGTTCGCGGGTCGTGGCAATATGCACCCGAACATGGGCCTTGGGATAATCCTGTTGGCCAAGGGCCGTAAGCAACTGCGACAAGGCCGGGCCCTGGGTACCGTCCAAAAACGGAATCAGCAGGGAAATGCGATAGGCCGGCTGCTGCTTGTAGATCTGGCGAACCAAATCCTTTTTGCGGCCCAGCTCGGCGCTAATCAATCGAAACAGCCGACGGGCCGTGGTCAGCAGGCCAATAACAATAAAGATGACGGCTAGTTCTGTCATAAACCAACCCCTAACAAAGGCAAACTGCGATGATGTTTAACCTGTATCCTCTATCCGGAGAACCATAACACGCCATCGCTTCAATCCTGCAAACAACCGCAACGATCCGGCCGCGAGGATTGGTGTGTTCAATTCTAAGGCAAGCCCCCAATAAACAAAACGGCTTCGTAACAAACCGATACGCGTGGTCAATCAACCCGGCCTGTTCAAGGTTTCCAGCCGTTTGCGGGCCACTTGGCTCAGGTAGCTGTTGGGGGCCAGCAGCACCACGTTCTGATACGCCTCGACGGCATAGTCCTTGTACGCCAGGTCTTCGTACAGCATCCCCAGCAGAAACCACCCCTCGTCATCACTGGCATTGGCCGTCAGTTGATCCACCATGTCGTTGGCCGCCAAAGCGCTCCGGTCGGCCATATGGTAGACCTTGACCAGCATCTTGTAAAACTGCAGGTTATTCGGCTGCAGGCTAATGGCTTCCTGGGCAGAGGCAATGGCCTGATCCCAGTACTGGATAAGGGCAAAGCAATAGGCCATGTTGTTGTATACCACAGCCGTCATTTCAGCCGACGGCTTGAGACGGATGGCCGACTGGTATTCGCCAATGGCATAGCGGGGCTGGCCATTGGCCTGCCAACGCTGGGCTTTCTGGTAATGCAGCACGGCATTGTCGTCCACCCGGTAATACTCCAACCCGGCGTGGGCCGGTGGCGTGCACGCCATTAGCCCCATCAGGGCCAAAATGAACAACACCGGTTGTAACCAGTCACGAATCACGTCTGTCGTAACACTCCGAAAATAAATCAGGTCTCCTATATATAAGGACACCTTATATATAGGTGTTCTCAACGCTGGGGCGACCAACCCCATTGTATTCAGGGTTACGACCTTTTCCGCCACAACTTTAAGCCTGGCCGGGTCCAACCCATCATTCGGCGCAGCTGACCTGGGCAACACCCAGCCACACCCAGCCACACCCTCCACCACCCGGAGGGGGGGGGGCAAGCAGCCAACGGCTGATACAGATGGAGGACATTACCCCCGTCCCCCGCCCGAATGTTAAAGACCTGTAACATTTTCGACGAGCACAGTGGTAAGGACGATAAACCCGAAGACAGTTTCCCTGAAGTACACCAACACCAAGCAAAGCACGCCACACGCGTCCTGTTGCAGTTGAGGAACCACCCCGCCTTATGCCTTTACGAACCGGTATTACCAATTACGTGGATCCGCTGGCCATTTCCGTCGGCGGCATGAACACCCAAATCAAGGTGATTGGTATCCATGCCGACAACGTGGCCTTTGCCGACGTCCCCGGTTACCAGCGCCGCGTGCCGGTCAGTACCACCTTTATTGAAACCCTGGCCCACCGGGGCGTCAACGAGGTAGTCGATACGCAGGTTGGCCGGCTGTTTAACACCGACCAGCCCCTCGACTTGGCCCTGGCCACGGAAGGGTACTTCCAACTGCTGCAAGCCGACGGCCGTATTCACATGACGCGCGACGGACGCTTCAAGCTGGACAAAGACGGCTACCTGCTGAGCCAGGACAACCAGAATGTCCTGTCGGCATCGGGGATGCCCATCCAGTTGCCTTACATTCCCGATTCCCTTAAACGCATCCGTGTTGAGCACGACGGCACCATTCGTATTGAAGCCAACCCCTCGGCCAACCAGCCAGCCGTGACCGTCGGTAAAATCGGCGTGGCCTCGGAAGACGGCAATCGCCTGGCCAAGGTCGACATTCGCCAAGCCCATACCGAACATTCCAACGTATTCCTGCACGAGGAATACATTGCCTTCGCCGTCCCCAGACGAAGCTTCCAGGCCAACCGCCAGATATTCCTGCTGCAAAGCCAGACCCTGTCCAAGGTCATTCAGGAACTGGGCCGTACCCAGTAACCCATCCCCCTCCGCTAACCCGTTTTAAAGGAGCCCCGCTTGTTATGTTTGACGCCATTATGCGACAAGCCGCCGACGCCAGTACCCTGAACTTCGATGCCCTGGACACCGTGGCACGCAACGTCAGCAACCTCAACACCTGGGGCTACAAGGGACAGCGCTTCCATATGTACCTTAGCGACGAGCAAACGGTAAAGACCGCCGACGTACGCGACATGGAAGAAGGCGAACTGATGCTGACCAAGCGCACCCTCGACGTGGGTGTACAGGGCCAGGGCTTTATTCAGATTACCCGCCCCGACGGGGAAACCGCCTACACCCGGTTCGGTAGCATGACCCAGAACGGCGACGGTTTCCTGACCACCCCGTTTGGCGACCTGATTGGCACCGGCATTCAACTGCCCACCAATTATCACAAGATACGCATCGACCGCCAGGGCCACGTCAAGCTGATGGAAAAACCCGGCGACCAGTACCGAACCATCGGCCAAATCCCGCTGGTTAATTTCCCCAACCCCGCTGCCCTGGAGAACATTGGCTACAACTCGTTCCAGGAAACCGACGACTCCGGCAAACCGGTACGCGCTTCGGAAGCCACCCAGCTAAGCCAAGGCTACCTGGAACGCGCCAACGTCGACATTCACCTGGCCGTAACCGAGGTGCTGCGCATCAACGCCGGTGCCCTGTCCAACCTGCGACTGGTCAAGCTCATTGACCAGCTCTACCAGGAAGCCGTCAACCTGCGGCAATAAGCTTAACCCTTTTGACCAAGGAGCCCTGAGATAGCCCGATGGATATTTACAAACACATTAACCCGATGGCTCACAGCCTCAGCGCCTTGAGCCAGCAACAGAAAACCATCAGTACCAACCTGGCCAATGCCCACACGCCCGGCTACACCCGAAAAACCTACAGCTTCACCGACGTGCTGGGTCAGCTGAGCAACCCCTTTGAAACCGAACTGTCGCGTCGGATGGGGTCGATGATGGACAACCAGTTCGCCACCGACACGGGCGCCCCTGTCATCATTGCCGAGGAACTGATGGACATGCAACAGGTCGCGCTCAACCAGTCCATGGTTACCCGCGTCTTGACCGGACACGTGAACGTGCTGAAAAAAGCCACCCAAATCGGACGATAATCCCCACCGCCACCGCCCCTCTGGGTAAATAAGGACCCCGCCACCCCCTATGACCTTACTGCAAAGCTTCAACATCGCCAAAAGCGGTCTCGACACCGCCTCAACCCGGCTGACCAACCACTCCACCAACATCGCCAACGCCGCCACCCCTTATTACAAACGCAAGATCCCGGTGGTGTCCGAAAGCAACATGGTCAGCTTCCAAGGGGTGCTCGAAGACATGCGCAACAACCTGTTCCGCACCGGCCTGACCTTCCAAAGCAACGGCGCCAGCTACGAAGGCTTTGTGGAAGACCCCACGCCGGGACAAAAAGTTTACCAGCCGGGCCATCCCCAGGCCGACGAAAACGGCTACATTACCCTGTCCAATGTCAACGTGGTCAACGACATGGCCGACGCCATCATGGCCAGCAAACTCTACGAAGCCAACCTGTCGGTGGTCAGCATTACCCGACAAATGGCCAACAAGGCACTTGAAATCGGCCGGGGCGGTCAATAACCTCACCGCCCCATAACCCCATAACCGCGCCACCCTAGCCCCATTGAATGTGTTTCCCTCTGAGCAATTGTGAAAGCGATACAACCGAACGTGTTTAAGCCCTCCCTGTCATTCAACCAAATGTCAAACAGCATCCAGGCTGTTGAGCAGCGGGTTGCCCAGTTGCAATCGGCGATGAACCGCATGGAAAACACCCAGCCGATCAAGCCCCAGCATCCGGCCACCCAGGCCCTCTCGGGCATGCGATCCATCGAACCGCCAGCCAACAGCTTCCAGGCCATTTTGGGCGGCACCACCCAGCCGCCCAAGCTGACGCCGATGACCGAACCCGTCAAGGCCCGGCAAGAAGCCTACGCCCAACTGATTGAAAAAGCCGGAAAAAAATTCAGCGTGGACCCTGTCTTAATCAAGGCCGTCATCCGCCAGGAATCGGGCTTCAACCCCAATGCCGTCAGCGGTGTCGGTGCCCAGGGCCTAATGCAACTGATGCCGGGTACAGCCAAGGACCTTGGGGTAGCCAACGCCTTTAACCCCGAAGAAAACATCATGGGCGGCACCAAATACCTGGCCCGCCTGCTCAAACAAACCAACGGCAACATTCCCATTGCCCTGGCAGCCTACAACGCAGGCCCCGGTGCCGTAGAAAAACACGGCGGCATTCCCCCCTACAAGGAAACCCAGGCCTACGTCCGACGCATCCTGTCGGCCTACCTGAAAGAAAAGTCCACCCCTACAGCCTAGTACCAGCCTTAGCCCCACCCGGTTCCCTACAGGAGACCTCCCCCCATGTTCCACCCCAGCTTCCTGACCACCTTCCAGACCGTCAACCACAGCAGCTTTCTGGCCAAGCCAGCCGCCCGAAAAACGTACACCCCTGGCATACCGCACATGGCCGTCAACGATTCGCGGTTTTACAACCGCCACCATGGCGAAAGCTCTTTCTTTAACGTCATGAACGATCTGGCCGGTACCATCAACAAGGATTTATCGGCCCCCAACGACTTGATGCAACGGGCCATGACCGTCGGCGACGTGGATGTGCATGACATCGCCATCGCCAATGCCCGGGCAGACATGACCGTCAGCATTGCCTCGCAGGCCCTGACCAAGATTGTACAAGCCTACGAAAAGGTCCAGCAAATCCAGGTCTAGGCACACGCTCGGGGCGATATTCGCCTAAAGCGGCTGCTGCTTGCTTTGGGGAGGGCCCATCTCGGGTTCGTCGGCCCTCTCAAGCCCCTTTAGCCCCTTTAGCCCCATGGCGATGTGCAAACGGTGCAACAGCCCCTGGGTTAAACGGGCCGTAAAGTGCTTTTCGGCATCGGGGTTTGGAAACGCCCGATCACCTTCGGGCGTGGCTGCCAAGGCTTGACCCACGGCTGCAGCCACAATGTCTTCCACCTGCTTCTGGCCCAGTTGTTGGGCCATTTGACCCAGCAGCGTGTCAAGCGTCACCTCTCTGGAAACCGTTTCCCCCGAATGTTTTTCAGACACCGCGTTCCGTTCGGGCAGCCGATCGGCAGCAATAACGGTAACCGCGCCCAGTTGTTGCTGCTCGGCCAGGAAATCCACCATGGCTGCATCTTCCCCATCGCTCAAGCGATCATCCACGCTGGCCCCACCCCACGCCTCGCGGGGCCGCTGGTAATCGGCCACCGAGTCATGGCCGGTGGTGGTCACCAGCACGTCATACGGCCCGGCCGGATACCCTTCGGGCAACAGCCCCTTAGGCACCGCCGGATTTTCCAGGTTGCCGGTGATGATTTCATTGGCGTCCAAAAACGCCGCATCCCCCGTCACCTGATGCATCTGGTTCAGGTCGGTCCCAATGGTCCGGCTGGGATACACGTAGGTTTGGGAAAACCGGGGCATATACCGGTTTAACGTCACATGGGCAGGGCAAATAGAAGACAACATCACTTTAAAACGCGAAACAAACGTAAATTGGGCCACACAGAGCCGTTATCATAACAAAAACAAGGCCCCTAGTTAAGGCTGGGCGGGGCGTCTCTGCGAAACATGATTTGGGAAAGCCACTGGCTATAGGCTCCGTCAAATGCCTCATGGGTCCCCTTAAGCCGAGCCCCCAGCTGATGACCACTGGGCACAACCAGACGCAACATGGGTACCTTCAAGCGTTCCCACAGGCCCTGGTGCCCACCCCACCGTGCCGGAACAGGCGACGAGGCAGCCGGATTGTCGTGGGGTTTGGCATGGGGTTTGACGAGGCGCGTTTTCGACCGTCGGGCCACCTCGTCAAACAGGGCTGTATCGGCCGATAATACCGTCACCGCGTCACAATCAGACGCTCGCTCCAGAAATTCGGACAAGGCCGTGGTATACAACTCCCCTTCGCCTTCCAAATCCATCAGGGTCTGGTCCTGGTCGTCAACCGGCTGGTCCAGGTACTGCTGGGCCGACGGATGAGAACCGCTGTCGGTAAGAAACAACTGAAAACGGTCGGCATTTTCCTGTCCCTTGGGCCGCAAGCCGTAGGGCACCTGACTGGTTTCCACCACCAGGGTTTGGTGGCCGCCGGTGCCAATCCACTGGTCACCGGTAACGGTCCGAATCTGATCCTCGTTGTAATCCCGAGCCGGGGCCGTAATGTAAACCTGCCCAAACCGATTGGGGCGAATGGCCCGAAGGCCCGTAAGTCTTCCCTGGGGCATCTGCCCCCCTGAAACCGTCCATAACCTCATGATCCCAAGACCTCCTCAACCACCAAGCACCACCGCTATCCCCGTATCCCCTACCGGCGGACAAACGGACACACGCCCACGCAAGGCACGTCCCGCTTAAAAACCGGGCCAGCACAGGGTCTAAAAACCGAAAAACCTAAACTAAAAGCCTAAACAACAGGTAAAAAACAGGGTGTTTGCTTCAACCTAAAATAATCCTCGCCCTTCAGTATGCCATGGCCCAAGGGGGAGCCGTCAATTGGGCAAAGGGCGTATTGCATGGATCAACAACACCCGATATCAGAGTCCCTTTACCCGTTGCAGGGCCTGTTTATTTAATTACAGTTATAGTAACAGAGGCCCGCCCGGCGTGAACCCTACGCCATTTAATGTATTTTGTCCCAGTATGGCCCGTAATTACTGTATCTACAGGATAGGGGGCCAAGCCCCCATACCGTACGATGATTCAGTGTGCCCACGCCTGGTAGTTTTGCCCCGTGGTTTTGCCTGAGGCAAGCGCCCCACCCCAGGCCCCTCATGTTGACCCCCTCCCACTAGGCCGGTCCAACTCAGGAGACGAGAGCTTCGCCCAATGCCCCCACAAATACAAGCCCTTCTTGAAGATCGTCAAAAACTCATGATTATCGGCGGTGCCCTGGCTGGGGTACTGCTGCTGATTGTTATTGTTAGCTTTTTTATGTTCAGTGGCGGCAGTAAGGGCGGCGCCCGCGAGCTGAACCGCGAGGAAATGACGCTGGCCACCGTCAACAGCATTGGCCAGGCCATTGAAATCCAGGCCTTGATGAGCCAGCAAGGCATTAATATTGTGCGGACCGATATTGAAGGCGGCAAGGCCCGGCTGGATTTTGAACGGGGCGCGACCCTCGACGACAAGGATCGGGCCATGGTCACCCTGGTGCAAAGCGGCTTGATGGATCGCAACGTGGGCCTCGAGATTTTTGACAAAAGCGATTTGACCGCCTCGCGCGAAGAAAAACGCATTCGCCTGATTCGCGCCCGAAACGGCGAACTGGCCCGGTTAATCCGAAAAATGGACCCCATTCGCGACGCGACCGTGTTTATCAGCATGCCCGAGCCCTCGCTGTTCAAGCGCGACGAGGAGCCTCTGTCGGCCACGGTGCAGGTCGACCTACCGGTGGGTGCCCGGCTTCGGCGCGACCAGATTGCCAGTATCCTGAACCTGCTGGTCGGCAGCATCGAGAACCTGAAAGCCGAGAACGTGGCCCTGAGCGATACGAACGGCAACGTATACAACAGCGTGTTGCCCTTGAGCATCGGCCTGATTGACAAGCTGCAAGAACGCGATCGCTACATGGAAGACAAGGTGCGCAAGCAACTGGACCACCTGGTGGGCAAGGACAAGTTTGTCGTGACCGTCTCCACCTTCCTGCGCGAAGCCCCCAAGGCCGAGATGGAGTTGACCTATAATCCCCGCACGTCGGCTGTCCAGAAATCCAGCCGGTTTGGTGAGAACATGGCCACCCAGCAGCAGGGCGCCGAACTGCAAGGCGGCCCGGCCAGCAGTTACGTGCCCGAAGAGCTGGAAGTGGACGTGGTGGATGGCGTCGGTGGCGAAACCGAACATTCCCGCCGCAACTATAACCGCTCCGGCCAGGAAGTGGAGTACAACACCGGCAAGAAGCAAACCAGCCAGGACTTTATGCCCGGCAGCGTGGAAGACATTACGGTGGCCGTAACGATTGACAACGGTGCTTTGCCCGAGGACTACGACCTCGAAGAGTTCCGTGCCCTGATTGCCCGAACCGCCAGCCCGCTTGTCCGGCCCGAAAACGTTTCCATTCTCTTCCAGGACGGCACCACCGGCCAGGCCAATACCACCACCACCACCAAAACCGAAACCGCATGGTACGCCACCATGCCCTGGTGGCTGTGGGCCATTGGTGCCCTGGTGCTGCTGGCCTTGATCATCGCCATCCTCAAGGCAGCCACCCGGCCGGTAACGGTTCAGGCGGTCGGTGGCCAGAACGAGGAAGAATTGAACTACCTGCGCGAATTAACCCAGAACCAGGCCCAGCAAATCGAGGCCAGCCAGCGCCAGACCCAGCAGATTATCGAGCAGCAGCAGCAGCAACTGCAGCAGTTAACCACCCAGCAGCAGCAGGTTGCCTCGGTGGCCGGTATCGAAGAGCTTCGCCAAACCCTCCAGGCCCTGCAGCAGCAGCCGGTTGCCATCGAACAAACCGCTGGCGGCGGCGGCGGTGAAGTCCTCCCCGACGACTTACCCGAAGACACCCTGCAAACCGAAATCAAAAGCTGGATAGAAACCAGCTAACGGCCTTGTTGGCCTTTTGCCCAAAGGAAAGAGAACCCGCGCAAAAACAACCCGTGCGCCCCCACTGAGGCATTCCTCCCGGCCCCTTTCTTAAATTTGCCTTAAACCGCCGAGTCTCCGGCAGTGACGTAAGGTTTAATAAGAATAGTGCTCCGTAAACAACCCGATAGCCCAAAAGTACCGCGACCCCCATGGCTGAACCCTCCATAGACTCCATAGATTTTCAGGCGCTGGTCCAGCAGGAAGTCAGCCAGTTTGTCGAAGGGTGGCAGGCCAGTGGTTTTACGCAGGAAGATATTCAGGAGCATTTCGCCAAGCTGTTTGAAATGGGGGGTGTGTGCTGCCAACTGATTGTGCAGGAAGGGGGCATTCAGCCGGAAGGGGCACAGCAGGTCCTGCCGTACAACGAAGCGATGGCCACGCGCCTGGTCCACCTTTTCCTGATTGGGATGAACCAGGCCATCATGAAGGCCTACGAGCAGAAGCTGCCCAGCAACGAGAAATGGAACCTGCTGCAGAAAAGCGCCATCCACGTGTACGAACAGGGCAAGCAGGCCATTGTTGCCACCCTGGGCCAGGAAAACACCCCCAACGTCCAAATCAGCGACGAACAGATTTACGGCTGGCTGGGACAAACCGCTGTCGAGGCCCTGCTGTATTACATCCAGGAATACGAGCACCAAAACGGCCCCCTGGTGTCGGAAGGCGAAGCCGGTTTCCCCGGCATGGAACCGGAAGCCGAAGGCGTCGGTCTCGAAGCATTGCCCGCGCAAGAGGCCGCACCCGAAGTTCCTGCCGCCCCTGTTGTCGAAGCGGCACCCGAACCCGTACCGGCAGCCGCCGCTGCCACGGTACCGCCACCGGTGGCCCAACCGCAGCCACAAGCTCCCGCAGACATTTACCACAAGTACGCCGCCATCGGGCTCATCTCGGCCACCCTGTCCGGGGCACAGCAAACCCGGCTGCTGGCTTCCTTCGACACGGAAACCCAGGCCATGATCCTCCGGTACCGCGAACCGGAGCACCTGATTACCGAGCAGTTCGACCTGAAACGTGTCGCGTTTTACGTACGCTCCTTCAAGGATCGCCTGGGGCAGCTGGCCGCCCTGCCACGGCCCAAAAAGGAAAACGATTACACCACGGCCCTGGCCGCCATCATCCACGAGCTGCCCGAACCCCGGATTGACAAGCTGTTTGGCCATGAACGGCCCATGGTCCGGGGGTACATTGGCCAGTTTGTGCAGCAACGCTACGCCGACGAAGGCGGGGCTGTGGAAGAAACCGCTCCCTACCAATTGGCCGGCGGGGTCGAGGAAAGCCTATACTATTACCTGCGCCGGAACTTCCCGGATGTGTGGCAGAAGCTCAGCCAGAAACCGTCCGATACCGACGCCCTTGAAGCGGAGGGCATCGAGGCATGATTATCAAGGGCCGAAAAAAACCGGGGCCTAAAGGCCGGGGAAGTGGCGCCGGGGCCAGCCAGCCCCAGGCCATCCGTGACTTAAGCCAGTCCTTAACGGGTACCGCCCCCCATGGCACCATGCCACCCACCGACAGCCACCACCAGGCCCGATCGGGATGGCACATTGATGCCGACGAAACCCTTAGCGACTTGTACGACGGTGACCTGACCATCGAGGACCTGGCCCTTCCCGACGATCCGGCACACCGAAGCGATCGGCGGCAGTCCCTTGAACCCGACGACGACATTGCCCTGATCAGCAAGGCCCGGCAGGAAGCCCTTGCCATTCGCGAGCAGGCCCAGCACGAAGGATTTGAGGAAGGCCTGGCCATGGCACAGCCAGTGCTTGACGAATGCCGCCAGCACATTGAAACGTTTTTTAGCGCCCGGCAAACGGCTCTTGAAAAAGCCAGCCACGACCTGGCCCCCATTATCCTGGAGGTGGTCGGACAGGTGCTGCAAATGGAGGCCCGCTGCGACGAGGAGCTGGTGGTCCATATGGTCAAACGTACCATCCAGCAGCTTGACAAAAACCAAAAGCGGTTGACGGTTAAGGTAAACCCGCAGGACCTTGAAACCCTGGAAAACGAATTCAACCAGCACCCGCCCCTCAAAGGCAGTGTGGAGTGGTACGTGGAAGCCGACGCGACGGTCGACCCCGGCAGTTGCATGGTTGAAACGGAATCGGGCCTGGTCGATGCGCGGTTCTCAACCCAGATTGAAACCCTGGGCAAGTTACTGCTGACAGCGAGGGATGACGACTAGTGGCAGCACCCGGCGGAAACAGTTTCTCGATTCCACCCATCGGCGAGGTCCTGCTGGCCGTCCTCGTGCTGTCGCTGATCTTGATCATCATCATGCCTCTGCCGCCCTTCCTGCTGGACATGGGCATTACCCTCAACATTTGTACGGGCATCATCCTGCTGATGTTGTCCCTGTACGTACAAAAGCCTCTCGACTTGGCCTCCTTCCCGTCCATCATCCTGGTGGGTACCATGCTGCGGCTGGCACTGGGTATCGCCTCTACCCGGCAAATTCTGGCCAACGGCTATGCCGGCGACGTTATTGACGCCTTCGGCCACTTCGTGACCGGGGGCAACCTGGTTGTCGGTTTCGTTATCTTCATCATCATCACGGTCGTACAGTTCCTGGTAATCACCAAGGGGTCGGAACGGATTGCCGAGGTAAGCGCGCGCTTTGCCCTGGACGCCATGCCCGGTAAACAGATGACCATTGACGCGGATTTCAACGCCGGCCTGATCAGCCCCGACGAGGCCATTCGGCGCCGCGAGGACTTGCAGCGGGAAAGCGCCCTGTTCGGGTCAATGGACGGGGCCATGAAGTTCGTAAAAGGGGACGCTATCGCCGGCATTATCATTACGGTTATCAACATCGTCGGCGGCTTGATTATCGGGGTCTTGATGGTCGGGCTGGACCTGGGAACCGCCGTTAACAAATACACCAACTTAACCGTTGGTGACGCGTTGGCCGCCCAAATTCCGGCACTGCTGATGGCCGTCGCTTCCGGTATCGTTATGACCCGATCCACCGCTTCCCAATCCTCCCTGGCCGGCGATTTACTGATGCAGATTCAGCAAAAACCATACGGCCTGTTGTTTGCTGCCGCATTTTTGCTGCTGATTGCCGTCACATCGGGTTTTACCGGTCTGCCATGGTACTGGTTCCTGCTCATTGCCGTCCTGCTTATTGCCGGGGCACTGGCCGTTTTCCTCACGCAAGACGTCCAGGCCCAGTTGGGCCAGTTGGACCAAGTAAAGCAGAACATGAGCGACCTGATTAACCCCAACCGCATGTACGAACGGTTGGGCGTGGACATCCTCAGTATCCAGGTCGGCAGCGAACTGCTGGTGATTGCCGACCCCGAACAGGAAGGGCAATTGCTGGGCAAGATTGCCGGCTTGCGCTCGCGCCTGACCGACGAGCTTGGGTTCATCATGCCCAACATCCGCATTATGGACAGCATGTCCATCGGCCCCAACGAGTACCTTATTTCCATTCGCAACAACCCGGTTGCCACAGGCTACGTGTATCCCGGCAAGGTCATGGTGCTGGCCAACCTGTTTGAGGTCAGTGGCATCATGCCACCGCAAGACAGCATCCAGGCACAAGACCCCACCTACGGGGCCGACGCCTACTGGATTAACCCGCAGGAGTGCCCGCAGGAACTGCAGAACCATGCCATCGACGCCACCGATGCCGTCATTGCCCACCTGCAGGAAATTGTCGTCAAGTACGTCGACGAGATTATGACCAAAATGGATGTGCTCAAGCTGATGGAACTGGTCAAGCAGCAAGACCCCACACTGGTCCAGGAGCTGATTCCGGCCATCCTGACCCCCAACGACCTGCGCAAGATCTTTGTCAACCTTGTTCGCGAGAAAGTCAGCATCAAGGACGTGCTGTTTATCTTCGAACGCCTCAGCGACTACGCCCGGTACTCCAAGGAACCCGACGTGTTAAGCGAACGGTTGCGCGCGGCTTTGGGCCGGCAGATTTGCCTGGCCCACAGCGACCAGAACAAGAACATGTACTCCGTCACGCTGTCGAGCGACTGGGAGCGCGTGCTCGACGAATCGTGCCAGCGCACGGAGCTGGGCACCATGTTTTTGCTGAACCCGTTGCAGGTGCAGGAACTGATTGAAATTACCGTGACCACCCTGACCGAGGTGCAGCAAAACTACGGGCGTATGCCCACCATCCTCTGCTCGCCACGAATCCGCCTGCCCCTGTTCCAGCTGCTGGATCGCCACATTCCGATGGTCACCGTCATTTCCTACTCCGAACTGATTCCCGACGTGCAAGTACAGGCCGTCGGTACTATCGGCGAAACCGAACTGGCCCAGATGGATTATTAACCCTTACCCGCCAGCACCAGCCGACCGGGAGTTTGAAGCATTGGACGCATTTGGGGTATTCGGTGGCTGGGCCTGTTTTCTGGCCTGGGCTTCCAACGCCTCTTTGGCTGCCCGCTGACGATGCTCCAACTGCTTGACATGGCGCAGGACATCGTCATCGGTCAGGGTGACGCCAAACTGCAGCTCGGCAATAATGGGAATCGGCAGCGCCCCACCCTCAATAAAGCGATCATGGAAAGACCGGAGGCTAAAGGCATCGCCTTCTTTTTG
>JAGQHJ010000058.1 GCA_020431915.1 Cyanobacteria bacterium HKST-UBA04
GACGACGGTCGAACGGCAGTTTGTGCACGATACCGTGTTAAACGGGTTCCGTAACGGCCACTATAGTATGCCTGGTAGCAGCAGCCAGGTGCAGTTCCATCTGGGTAATCTGGGTCATGCTAATGACTTGGCGCTGGCCCGGCAGGCCTTTGCCTCGTACATGCCCAAAGAGGTGATGACGTGGGATGCAGCGGCCGGTCGCTTTGCCACGGATGCCTTTCCGCGGTTGACGTCTCAAGGAAATTGGGTGCCCGCTGCTGAAGGCCAAGGGGTGGCCTATGGTTTCCAATACCCGTACCAACGGTTAACCACCAATTATTTCGATGGCGGTATTTCCGCCGCCACGGTCGAGGAGATGGTCGGTCTGCGTGCCATCGATCAGATGAGCCTGTTGGATCGGATGCGCTACAGCACGTCGGTTATGACCCCTGGCGGTGTGCCCGCCGTGCTGGGTGTCGAGCGGGCCCTGGCCCCGTCCTCGGACACGTTCCAGCGGCAATACTAGTTTTTTCAAATCCGTCTACACCCACACACCCATACCCACACCCATACCCGCTGCCTTATACCCAAGGCCGGTTAAAAAAAGGCGCGTGTCTCTGGTTACTTACAGAGGGGCACGCGCCGTGTTTTGGGATGAATCGGTGAACCGCCTTACCTTTGGATATCGGGGCGGGCGGTCACCAAAAACGGATTGGCTTGGGCAAACGGGGGGCCGTTGCGTGTGGCTGGGGCAGCGGGTTGTTGCCGTACCCCGCGCTTGATTTTGGCCGGCTTGCGGTGGGGCAGATCCATGGCCATCAGTTGGCCGGTGGGTAGGGGATGGCCGTCAAGGTCGTACAAGGGTTGGGCCTGCCGAATCCGATCGAGGGCCTGGCGGTTGGATTGCTCGGCCGCCAACCGGCGCTTGAGATCGTTGCCGGTCAGGGCAAAGTTGATCCAGGTGGTGCCGATACCCACGGCGGCAATGGCAAATACCAGGCCAATGAAGGAGGTTAGGGACCGCAACTGGATGGCCCGGCGAAACTGGCTTTTTACCATGTCAATGGCTGCAGGGCTTTTGCGTTGCCGGGCCATGTGGCCAACAATCTGTTGCATGCGTTGCTCAAGCTGGTTGTTGGTGGTGATGTAAAAGCGATCCGCCGGGTTAATGAGCCAGTGCAGTTTGCTGGGGCCGAGCTGCATGGGCTTGCCCACCTTGCACTTCAGCAGGTTCTGGGCGGCCTTGTCCATCAGGCCGGTAATCAGGAAGGTTTGCATCAACGGGCTACCGTAGTACCAGAAGAACCAGCCAAACGGATCGCGGCGGGCCACCTCCAGAAACTCGTTTTTCGACCGGCTTTCGAGTAGCCGAGAGGCAATGGTGGTGGCGTAAATCAGCTTGTTGGCATTCAGTACGGTGACACCGGGCATGGCAAAATCAAACATCCTCAAGAACATGCCGGGCCTGGCCCCGCCAAATTGGGGCGTGGCCGGTGCCGGTGTCGGGGGCCGGTGCAACACGGGTTGGGTAAGGGGGGTGATCATACCGGTTGCCCTCCCTGGAGCCGTCGCAACCGCTCTTCCTGGTAACGTTCGCCAGGGAAGAAAACGGCCCCTTTGTGGCGTTTTTTGGTAACCCTGTGGTTAAAGTAGGCCACCGAACAGCCGGCGGCCATGGTTCCAAGCAGGGCGCTGACAAGTAGCAGGCCATGGGTTTTGTAGGTGTAGGCCAGCAGGCCGTCTTGTATGCCGGGCATTATACGGCCCAGCAAGCCTTGGGTTTTGGGAGCGGTTTTGAACAGGCATTGGCTGATGGCCTTGAGTTCGGTGGGTAAAAGCTTGTTGGCCAGGGGCTTGCTGCCAAAAGGTTCAACGAGCGCCCGGTTCAAATACTCTTCCATAAAATGCTTCAGGTTCTGCAGGTAGGTGTTTAGTCCCACGCGGCCCAGTTGGTAGACCTGGTGGCCGGCGGCATTGTTCAGGATGATATCGTCCGTCAGGCCCCCCTGTTTGACGGCCAGCTTGTAGAGGTGATCGATAAACGGTTTTTCGTTGTGGCGCAGTGCTGCGCTAAGTTGTTGGCGGATACTGCGGTACTGGCTTTCAAAAAATCCGCTGCGGGCCTGATCCAGCTGTTTGCGCAGGATGCGTTTCTGGGCGGAACTGAGCAGGTCATGCTCGTCGAGGTGGTGGTTGCGGCGGAAGCTTTCAATCAGCTCGGTCTGTCTCTGTTTCCAGCCGGCCAGGGTTTGGGGGGTTTGTAGCTCAACCATCACGGCCTGATCAATGTTGCGGGCATGATCAAAGCCTTTTTCGCCTCCCATTAACAGCGAGCGCAGTTGCGTTTGGACGGCGGGTGCCAGCTTGCCCTGGTTCGGGAAAACCTCCCGGTATTCAGGCAGCTTGGCAATGCCGTCCGAGGATTCGATCCGGGCCAGCGCTTTTTCCAGAAAACGGCTTTTGAGCGCCTCGCTCGTCATCGGGGTGCGCCGAGCCTCGTGCAAGGTTTCCTGAACGATGTTGCCAAAATATTCCAACCGGCCTGCCGGCAACCAGGCCTTGAGATTCAGGGCCTTCGGGTTTTTCCACGCCGTGGCCCCCCCCAGCAGGGCAGCCATGCCCAGCCAGCCGGCCAGGTACACGTTGCAAATCGTTCCCATCGATTCCCGGATAAAGGCTTCCCGGCCGGCATCAGCGCCCCGGTGATAGCCTTCCGAAGCGGTTCTGGGCAGAACGAACCCGGCCACGTCGATGGTCATTAGCTGGGTGGTCTGGCTGGCCTCGATATGCGACATCAAGCCGGCAATGGTGCCCAGCAGGCCACCGCCCATGCCCAGCGTTTTGAGGAAGGGACCCGCTGCTGCGCCAACCCAGCTGGGCTCGAAAAATCGGCCCCGGCCAAAACCAATTCCGGCGGGGTGTTTTTCAACCCGATAGGGGCCATTGGCAGCAGCGCTTGCCTGTGGCGTCGGGGGCTTTGAAATTGAAAGGACAGGCCGCACGGGCGGCAAGTCTAGGCCGACCTTCATAAGGGTGTGTTACATCGCTTGTTACTAGATTCATCCCACAGCCAATAAAACCACCACCCTGAGCCAAAGTGCTTCTGGTTTCGTGTCTGGCGCCAGGGATTGTTACAAACTGTTATATCAAGGGGCTTTAGCCGCCTGCCGAAGCCGTATGGGCAGGGGGGCCCATGATACACTTAGTCACTGCCGAAGAACGGGTGCACTTACGCTTCTGCCCAAGGTCACTGCCCAAGAAAACACCTGCCTGGGGCCAGTGCCCATTTGAGAGGGCTCCGTTGAGCGATTCAGAATAGCCGTATTTTACGGAATAAGGGTGCTTCAGATTTATTCACAATGCGGCTGGCGCCGGACAATTACCGGTTGTCAGGAGCGTTTACTGTCTGAGCCTGCCAGACAGGCTTTTTCACCCCTCTTGACGGTTTTGCCGTCTCTGCCGCCTTCCTTCTGGCAACCGACCCCCGAATGACCCTAAGCGATGCACGGATAACCTGATTTCGTGACCCCCCTACCCCCCTTGCATGTGATGGCCGCTGTCCGGCCCGTTCCACCAGTTGAGCCAATGCCGCTACGGCATCGGCCCGACAGGCTGTTGGACGTTGGGCCGGTACCGCGTTTTGGCTTTGGGGGCACGGAGGTGTGGGCCAACATTTTTACGCCGGTCATGGAAGATTTTGTGACCGCCTTCCTCGTTCGGGACATGGGGGGGCTGGGGGTGCCGCGATCCGTGACTTCGGCGACGCGGGGCCGAAACCCTTACGAGCCCGAACGGGATCCCAACATTGAAAACCGCAGTCCGCTGGCCCAATACATTCACGCGGAAACACAGAACATCAAAGGCCTGAACTGGCCCAACCTGTGGGAGGAAATCCTGCGCGAAGTCCAGAGCAGCCCGTTTACCTTCGCCAGCGTGGGGGTGGTCATTAGTTTGGCTGCGGCCCTCGTCAAGGGCGGCGATGCCCTGCTGATTGGCCGGCCTGAGCTGGGTGAGCTCAACCAGGCGTTTCTGACCCTGGCCCGACAATGGGCGGGTGCTTCGGGACAGGAGGCCCAGGTGTTTGGTAGTGGCCATTCCCCGAAGGCCATGGCCAACCGGTTTACCGAAACCTTGATGAACCGGTTGATGGGGCACCAATTTGCCGCCCATGGCCACCAACCGGTTCTTAGTTGGCCGAAGGCCGGGATGCTGGACTATATGCGGCCTGAAGACAAGCTGCTACATCGGTTCTTGCAACGCAACAACGTGAAGAAAACCGTGTCAAACGGAACGGTCGAGGTCAGCTACAACGACGCTTTTCGGGTCTGGGTCAAGGCATGGAACAAAACCCGGCTGGATCACAACCAGGTGGGCTTTATGCAATTACTGGCCCGGCCGCAGCAGGCGCACAAATTTTTTGCGCGCCGTAACCGCGTGCTGGCCGAGTTTAACCAGCTGGAATCGGCCCTCAAGCACATGGTCTATCTGTACAATATGAACCACCAGCCCTTTACGGCCAACCCGGATGAACTAAGCCGGTTGACGGTCAAGGGCTTGAAGGGGCCTGGTGTTGTGTCGAAGGCCGCCCCCGATGATGTGCTCAGAAACCTGCAACGGTTTCCGGGTTTTATGGAGGACGTGCTCAAACAGAGCCGATCCGGTACCGGCTACAGCCTTGAAAAGGTATTGAAGGTGGCCGGGCAGCTTGAGCGCAGCCTGGTAAAAAGCAAGGCCGTTAGCAGTGTACTGGCCACGTTTGCATGCTTCTGCGCCGTCGGTAGCGTGTCTTGGATAGCCCAGCACAACCGCAGCTACCCAGCCAACCGCAACATGACCTTTGAGGCCCTTGTAACGGGCAAGGCCGCGACCAGCCGAACATCGGCTGCTGCAGCGCCCTCGCACCGAAACACCCAGGTTAATTTCGGCAACCAGAAGGCCAACCCTGCCGGCCAGGTTTCCATGCAGCTCAAGCAATTGCCGCGTATCCACATACGACCCCAGCTCAAGCAACTTCCCCGCATCCATATACTATCTCACCAACCCGTGCCAGTGCCCGTACCAGTGCCAGTATTCATGGGCGCCAGCCACCCGGATGCTTTCCTCATGCCTGGTTCGAACCAGTCTGCCCCCTTGAGCCAAGGGGTTTCATCATTCAAGCGAGCCCAACATTACCAGACAACATTCCTGTCAGGAGGGCGTCTATGACGATTCCTTCCTTGTCCGGACCGCATCAGCCGGTGGTCAACCGTACCGGTTCCACTCCTTCCCGATCGCGTCATCGGGATAGCGAAGCGTTGCGCTTTGGTGCCGTAGGGCCCAAGCAGGCGGACGGTTTGTACAAGTTGGCCGAAAAATTCTTGGCCATGCATCACCACATTCCCCAGGCCGTGGCCGGAAAGAAAGGGATGTGGGCCAACCTGGTCCGTTGGTCGGCCACCAACCTGTTTGACCATGACTATCGGGCCAGTGTGTACATTCCCTACCTGGGCCGGATTCTGGCTGAACCGACTATTGGGGCGGTGGGGTGGTCCATCATCCCGGCCGTCTTGTTGACGCGTAGCTATGTGGCCGTCGAGCGGGCCATTAACCATGACTACCGCGAAGTGCGCGATATCCTGATTCGGGACATCCCCAGCATGACCATTCTGGTGTATGCCCAGCCGGTTTTGATGCAGAAGCTGACGCAGTGGATACAAAACCACCGGGGTATCCAGCTGTTGTCTGATCGGGGCACGGGTCAGCCGCTGAGCTTTAGTGCGCTGACGGAGACGTATGATATTCGCCACCCGGATCAACTGAAGCGCCTGATGGCCAACCGCGTTAACCGCAAAGGGACCATGGCGGCCATTGATGCCCAGTTGCGCAATGAGGTGGTCAAAGGCAACCGCATGCTGGTTCAGCCCCTTCGTCGGCTTCGCCAGTTACTGCTGACCGGCTTTAACCGTTCATCCAAGGCGCATTTCGATGCCGATCGTGATGCCCATTTGCTTGATGGGCTGGCCAAGGAAGGGTTTGAGCTGGTGGAACGGCTCGACAAAACCCGTTTGGCGTTGACGCAAGGGGCAAAGCGTTGGCCCGTTGCCAGTGCCGGGCAAACCAACCCGTTTCTGCGCCAGTTGGCCGCTCGCGACAGCCGCCAGTTGGCCAAGGCGGTGCCGGAGTTCAGCAAGCTTTTCTCGTGGTATGCCGTGGCCAGCCGCGTGCAGATGAGCGTTATTACCATTGGCGCCATTGTCGGTGCCTTGGGTATTGCCATCCCGATGTTCAACAAACTGTTTACGGAACACGAATACCGCAAGCTGAAAGCCACCACGGTGCCTGTGCCCACCCTGCCGATTCATCGGCCCGTTTCGGTCAATGCTGCCGGCTGGCCGGTCCAATCGTTGGCGACGTTGAACCAAGCAGGGCTATACAGCCATGCCATCCCCTTGGCGGTTGCGGCTCGTGGCATGGGGAGCGACGATGGCGAGGACAGCTAGCGCTTGGCAACAGTACTCCTACAGGGCCAAGCGAATGGTGCGGCGGTCTGCGGATTGGGTTAAGACAACCTGTTGTGGCGGGCCAGCAAATTGAATAACCAGGCGGGCCGTATCAATGTCGAACTGGGAGACGCGTATGGCGGCAATGCTGGGATGCAGGTTCGGGATGACCCGATCCAGCAAGTCCGGGTTCAGGCTGGTCGTGGCAATATCAATAATATACCGGTTGGGTCCGTTCAGGGTGAAGACCCGGTCAATCAGCAGCGGGGTGGTTTTGCTCGACAGGGTAACAATATTATTGTCGTAGAAAATGTCGTCAATCCCATAGGCGCCTTTGGCCGCCACTTGGGCAACGGCTGGGGCGGGGGCATAGGTTAGGGCCGATTGTTGCTGCCGGGGTGCCTGAGGCTGGACGGCTGGGCCGTAGGTGGTGACATTGGCGGTTTGGGCCAGGGCCGGAGGCAAGGGCCGGTTTGCAACGGGTGGCACAGAAGGCTTTATCGGGACGGCAGCGGCCATGGGTCTGGGTTGGGTTGCCGCGATGGTGGGCCTGGCCGGAGCAATGGGTTGTGGCGCGGGAGCAGCCATGGGTCTGACAGCGGTGGCTGCCGGTATGGCCGTGTTAATGGGGGCTGAAGCCACTATCCGGGTAGGGGCCGGTTGTGCTGCGGGGGCTTCCGGGTGGGCAAAAGCAATTTTACCCAGGTACACATTAAGCCCAGGGGATTGCGGGACGATGGAGAACGGGACATAGGGCGATTCGGTATACAGGCTGACGGTTACCTTGACCGAGGGCATGCCGTTAAGGGCGCGTTGCTCCAGGCTAATACCTTTTATTAGAGGGTCAGGGGCAATGCGTAACTGTTTGGGCGAGGGTTGTACGGCGGCATTGGGCAGGTAAAAGCTGATTTCCTGGTTCCGGGGGCTTTGAACGATGTTTTGTGCCTGAAGGGGCTGGCCGGATTGGTTGTAGATAATCAGGTGGCCTGTGCGATCATTGTAATAGGCATCGCTTATCCATTGCTGTTGGGGAATAACAGGAATGGTTTGTGGCTGGGGTTGTGGTTGCGGCTGAGGCTGAGGCTGAGGGGCCATGGCCATTTGTGCCCCTGCCGGGACGCTTGAAACTCCCAGTGCCATGCAAAGCATCAGGGCGGTTACGGTCTGGGTGGCCAAGCGGCCAGCCGGGTAGTGGGTAGAAAACTTAAGCAGGGTATTCACAGCGAGTGGGTGTCCCCGTCCTTTGTTGCGTACATCATCATAGAAGGGTTGAGCCACGAAACAGGCCCATGGAAAAACAGCGCATGCCGTAATTAGTTTTATAATAGCAAGTGGTTTTGATTTTGAACAAGGCGTAACGACAAATTGGTTGTCCGGTGGCCGCCTTGAAACACCCGAAATTCTTCTCCAGTAGCGGGTATTGCGGGTAATCCACTTCTTTTGCCACCGGATTCAGGTACAATAGTGCCTATGGTCCCCGTGCTTTGTTGATAAAGAGGAAAACCCCAGCACCATGTCCGATAAAATTTCTCGTGAATCCAAATTGACGGCGACGACCGCCATTTTGAATGGGTATATCAAGACCTTCGAGTCCAAGGAAGGTAACGGTGGTTCCAAAATAAGCCTGGATGAAGTCTGTGCGGGTTTCAAGCAGATTTACCAGACCATTGAGGATACGCTGCCCAATGCAGAGCGTCGCGTCGGGCTCGGTTAAGGGTTTTTGGCGTAAGGGTTGACGCGTCTCTTCCGTCTGGCTTCGGTCTTGTCACTGTATTGTGTTTGTATTACAGTACAAGGCTCTAGGTGATGTCCGGTATATAACCGGCTTAAGCAAAGTCGATGGAGGCTCGTAACCGCCTTGGCCAATATCAAGTCCGCCAAAAAACGTATCGAGGTTGCCGAGCGCAACCGCAAGCGCAATGTATTCTTCAAATCGTCTGTTAGAACGGCAATTCGCCGGGTTAACGAGGCCCTGGTAGCCTATGACGAGAACAAGGATGCTGATGCGGTTAAAGCCGCGTTGAGCAAGGTGTTTAGCCTGATTGACCGTTGCGTGTTGAAGGGTATTTACCATAAGAACACGGCTGCTCGCTACAAATCGCGTGCCAACCAACGGGTTAAACTCCGCCTGACGGCCAGCTAAGGCCTCGGTAAACTTGCTCCGTGAGTGCACCACGTGCCTCTGCTCCAATTTTTTATAAAACCCGCCCATCGTGGTTGCTGTGTCTGTAAGAACAGCCCGCACAGGCGGGTTTTTTACATAGAAAAAACCCTCTTGCCCATACAGACACGAGGGTGATAGGAATTGAGAGTTAGGAGAAGAAAGAGATAGAAAGAAACACCTACTTGTCGCTGTCACCTCAGCGCAAGTAAACATCACAATGTCCATAGCCAATGAACTACAGGTATAAACGGGTGGTGGGCAGGCTTTTGTGAGCGATTTTAACGGATTGTAACGCCAAAACCGGCATGTTTAAGGCATTATTAATCGACTTTTAAAGGGGAATAAACAATGCCTAAAACAGTGGTCAGTCTTGCGTTTTGCCCCGTAAGCCCCCGGTTTGCGATACCCTTCAGAATATTAGGAATGGCCCGATACCATGGGCAGGCGATACAGTAATATAGAAGGGATGCGTTACTGTAGGGAGACAGACGGGTTGATTCTCCGCCCAGGGTCTTTTCCCCTTTTCCCTCCTTTCTCCACCATAACCCAGGAGCCGTTTAACCCCGTGACCCCTCAAACCCACCCTTTACCAAAACACCGGCAATCGGGCTTTACCTTGCCCGAGGTGATTCTGGCCTTGCTGCTGGTCGGTGTTCTGGCGGCCCTGACCATTGTGTCGTGGGTTACCAAATCGGGCGACAAGCATGCCCTGGAGCGGGCCAAGCTGGCGGCCGAGGAAATGGTGGCTGCCAAGAAACGCTGGCGTGACGACAACCCGGCAGGGAACCCGACGTCGGTTAACGTGGCCGACAATACCAAGTACCTGACGAAGGTGTCCTGCGACGGGGCGACCATCAAGGCGGCCGATAGCGAGGTGACCTGTGGCACGTGTTTCTGCTACCGCTATGCCGACGGGGGTCTGTTGGAGGTGGAAAGTCCCGGGACGGCCGTGGGTAGCCCCGCCTACGTGGAGTTTAACTATGACCCGGACGGGGCCAAGGACACCAACCGTTTTGATGCCGTGGCCATGCGCCTGTACATTGATTCGGGCCGGGTAACGACCTACGGTGCCGACACGGCTACGGCCAGCCGGGATCCCGATTGGGCCACCAATTTGTGGACAGAACAGTAGCCGCGATACGGTGCTACACGTTGGTTTGACTGGCTTCCAGTTCGCTGCGCCGAATCAGGTCACGCTGCGGGTTGCGCATGCGATCAATGAACAGAACCCCTTGCAGGTGGTCGAGCTCGTGCTGGAAGATCACGGCTTCATACTCAAGCAGGGTTTCGTCGACCCGTTGCCCGGTGGCATCGAGCCAATGGGCTTCCACCTTGCGGGCCCGCTTGACCGTAATCAGGTAGTCGGGGAAGCTCAGGCAGCCTTCGCGGCTGGCCTTCCATTTTGACTGCGACAAGACAACGGGGTTGATGACGACCTTGAGCATGCTGCGGTCGGTCTTGGCGGTGGCATCCATCACCAGCAGCTGTACCGGCTGGCCAATCTGCGGGGCTGCCAGTCCCACGGCTCCCGGGCAGGCGTACATGGTGTCGACCATGTCGGTAATCAGGGCTTGCATGGCTGGCTGTAGCAACTCGGCCGCCTCGATGGGACGGCATGGTTGGCGTAGCACGGGGTTGGGGTATTCAAGTATATCGAGGACGGCCATCTTACAGGGTGTAGACTTCCAGCGGTTCGGCGTGGATTTCCAGCTGTTGGCGTTTGGCCAGGGCCTGCAGCTCCTGGTGGAAGGTGTCGGATGCCACGGTTTTGGGTAGCTCCACTTCCAGCGCCATCAAGAACAACGGTTCCCCGTTGGGTTTGGTCATGCGTTTGCTTGAAAGGTGCGTAATGTTGACTTTTGCCCCGGCCAGGTACTGGGTGACATGGTAAATAATGCCCAGGTGATCCGAGCCGGAAACGGACATGCTCCAGGGAATGCCGGTGGGGTTGGCCTGCTCGGCATGGGTCACAATTGGGTGGACGGCCAGTTGCAGGTTGAAGGTCTCGCTAACCGGCCCGAGCTTTTCCTGCAAGGCCGCTTTATCCAGGTTGGCCGGGCCATCGAGAATGATGAGCACGGCAAAATGATCTTCGAGCTGGGTCATGCTCGTGTCTTCAAGGTTGCAGTCGAGTTCAAAAAAGGCCTGGGTCAAGGCCGCCACAATGCCGGGTTGATCCATGCCGACGGCGGAGATAATCCATTTGTTCAAGGTGTGGGCATCCTTTACGGGTTTTTGGGTGTCCCTTTTCTGAGGGCCCTTTCTTTGGGCAGGCTCCTAGGGCAGGGATGTGATTTCCGAGCGCAGGCGACGGGTCATCAGGCTTTGAATAATATCCGTCTCGCTGGCTTTGCCCGTCAAGGCCTTTTGGATTTCATGGGTGATGGGCAAATCCAGGTCGAGCTTTTCGCCCAACTGGCAAACGGTGTGGGTGGTTTGTACCCCTTCGACGACGACTTTCATGTCGTCAAGAATATCTTCCAGCAGTTGTCCCTTGGCCAGGCGCTGGCCCAGCTGGTAGTTTCGGCTTAACGGGCTGTTGCTGGTGGCCAGCAGGTCCCCTAGTCCACTGAGGCCGTACAGGGTCATGTCCTGGGCCCCCAGACGGGTGGCGACGTGGGTCATTTCGTGCAGGCCTCGGGTTAGCAGGGCAGCCTTTGCATTGTCACCCAGTTTTTTTTCGGCAATGTAGCCGCTGGCAATGGCAAAAATATTTTTCAAGGCACCGCCCAGCTCCACGCCAATGACGTCGGGGTTGGCATACAGTCGGAAGCATTGGCTTCGGCTCAGGCAGCCTTGCAGGTATTCGGTAATGTCCAGGTCGGCGCAGGCAATGGAGGCTGCCGTTGGCAGGCCGTTGAGAATTTCGCGGGCCAGGGTCGGGCCACTTAGTACGGCGTTGGCGTTGTGGGGCAGGGTGTCGCCAATAACCTGCGACAGGCGCTTGAGCGATTCGCCGTCCAGGCCCTTGCTGGCATTTACCACAATGGTCTTGGCCGGCAGGCCGGCTTCGAACAGGCGGTTGCAGACGGGACGGGTTCCTTTGGCCGTGACGGCCAGAATCAACACGTCGGTGTTGGCCAGGTTGTCTGCCAGATTTTCCACCAACTCAACGGAGTCGGGCAGGGTCAGTGTCAGGGGAAACTGTACGTGACGGTTGGCGGCCAGCGCAGCGAGCTTTTCAGGGTTGCGGTCCCACAACCAAAGATTGGGTTGCCGGCTACCCGTCCCAACCGGCATGCTCAAGAGCCAGGCCAAGGTTAAACCCCAACTGCCTGCGCCAAGAATGCCGATGGTTAACGGGCTCATAAGCGGTTTTCCTGTTGGTTGAGCAACCGGATGATATTACCTCGGTGCAAGTAAAGCACATACACGGCAAGCATGCCAGTTACGGCCGTATATACGGGCGATCCGCTCAGGTAGAAAATCGTAAAGGGAAGCAGCGTCGCGCCGGCCATTGATCCGAGCGACACGGTACGCGAGAGTTTGATGATGGCCACGCCCACCACCACACTGATTAGGATGGCCACCGGTTGCAGGGCCAGGAAGCATCCAATGGAGGTCATAATGGATTTGCCGCCCTTGAAGTTGATGAACACGGATTTGCTGTGGCCCAGAACGGCACACACCATGGCGGCCAGCGGGAGGGCATGGTAGGGGAATAAATCATCAAACAGCAAGACGGCTCCCAGTGTGGGTACAAAGCCCTTTACGCCGTCCAGCACCATGGTGGCCAGGCCGGCTTTGTTACCAACCACGCGTTTAACATTGGTGGCGCCGGTGCTGCCGCTGCCATGCTCGCGGATGTCGATACCCGCCAATTGCCGGGCCAACAAGAATCCGACAGGGATGGCGCCAATGAGGTAGGCCAGCAACAAGTAGGCCGCTGCTGTGTATGGGGAATGTAAAAATGCAGGAAGCGGCATCACGATGTGCAAAGCGGGCTTTTAAATCAACGTCACTATTTCTGGGCATCCGGCTTCGGCGGTGATTTGGGTTTGGTCACCAGTCGCAGCGGCGTGCCGTCAAAGTCGATGTGCTGGCGCAGCTGGTGTTCAAGGTAGCGCTTGTAGGTGGCCGGCAGCAATTTACTTTGGTTGCAGAATAACACAATGGTGGGTGGGGCGGCGGCAACCTGTACGGCGTAATATACCTTGAACCGCTTGCCTTTGACCGGTGGCGGCGGCGATAAGTCGAGGGCTTCCAATACAATCTGGTTAATGAGGCTGGTTTGGATGCGCCGCTGGTGGTTGGTGGCCACCTCAAGCGCTTTGCTCAGTATCTGCTCGACACGCTGGCCGGTTTTGGCACTGATGAAAATGGTGGGCACATACTTGAGCGAAGGTGTTTCGCCAACCAGTTTCTCGCGGTAGCGGCGCGTGGCATTGCTGTCCTTGTCTTCCAGGGTGTCCCACTTGTTGACGGCAACCAGCAATCCGTTGCCTTTCTCGTTGCTTTCCTCAATCAGGCGCTTGTCCTGATCCGTCAGGCCTTGCTTGGCATCGATGACCAGCACGGTAATGGTGGCCCGGCGCAGGGCCTGCCAGGCCCGATCCACCGAGAACAGCTCCACGCCGTAGTCCACCTTGGACTTCCGGCGGATGCCGGCCGTGTCAATCAACACGAAATCGCGGTCGTTCCAGCGCAAGGGGGTATCAATGGCATCGCGGGTGGTGCCCGACAGGTCGCTGACAATCTGCCGTTCCTGCCCCAGCAGGCGATTGATTAGGGAAGACTTGCCGACGTTGGGCCGGCCCAGAATGGCGATCCGAACCGTGTCGTCAACGACATGGCCGGGAGTTCGGGTAAACCCAAGCTGAGAGAAGGTTTGAATGACGCCATCCAGCAGGTCGCCGATGGTGGGGCTGCCGTGCAGGGCGCTCACCGCATGCGGCGTACCCAGGCCGAGGCCGTAAAACTCGCTGGCCAAGGCATGCTGGGTGGCGTTATCCAGCTTGTTGGCTACCAAAAACACGGGTTTGTCCAGGGTTTGCAGACGCCGGGCCATGGCCTCGTCGTAGTCGGTAATACCGGTTTGACCATCCACCACAAACAGCACCACGTCGGCTTCGTCCAGGGCATAGTCCACCTGCTCGTTGACCTTCTGCTTCAGGGTGTCCTTGATGGCGCTGTCCTGGTTCAGGCGGAGTCCGATTTCAAACCCGCCGGTGTCAATCAGGGTAAAGGGAAAGTCCAGCCATGAAACCTCAAAATAGGCGCGGTCGCGTGTAACACCGGGTTGATCGTCGACGATGGCGGTTCGATGCCCCACCAGCCGGTTAACCAGGGTCGATTTACCCACGTTGGGGCGGCCGACAATAACCACCACCGGTTTTGGGCTGATTGGTGCGTCAGGCTGCGTGTCGGTGGCTTCCGGCAAGCATTCCGACAAAGCTTCCGGCAAGGGCTCGGGCTCAAGCACGGCGAGATCGGTTTCAAGGCTGGGGGGAATGGTCATGAGGGTGGGGGCTACTTATAGGTTAACAATTGAAGTGTTTGCTTCTGGTGCTTATTGTAGGCGAAACATAATCAGAATTAACCTGCTTGTGGTGTCTTTGTAACGAGCCGTGGGGGAGTGAGGCTTGGTATTTGAGGCGGGTCTTGCCTACAATAGGCATGGCCCACGGTGGCCGGCCTGTAATATTGTGGTGGAACCTGCCTGAAATGAGTCCTTCCAAGCCCCTGTTTAGCCAAGCCAAGCCCCTGATAGGGGTGTTGCAGCTGTTGCCGCTGCCCGGTGCCCCAAACTGGCAGGGCGCCCTGGCAGACGTGGTAGCCCGCGCCGAACAGGAAGCAGCGGCCCTGGTGACGGGGGGCATGGATGGCCTGATAATCGAAAACACCTTTGACCACCCGCAGAACCCGGATCGCTTGGATGCGGCGGGGGCTGTGGTGATGGGCCTGATTGCCAAGCGGATTCAAGGCTTTGCCACCACGCCGATTGGTATCAACGTGCTTCGAAACGACCCGATGACAGCCCTGGCCGTGGCCACCAGCGTGGGGGCCGATTTTATCCGGGTGCCGCTGTTGACCGGGGCTGCCATTGCCGAAAGCGGGATTATCCAAGGGCAGTTTCGCCAGTTGGCCGAGTACCGAAATCAGCTCCAGTGCCACAATATCCAAATCTGGGCCGACGTTTCCCAGAGCCGCGTGACCCCCCTGCTCGGGTCGGTGCGCCGTACCCTGTACGAACTGGCCCTGGAGGCCTGGGAGGTCGGTGGGGCCCATGGCATTATTATTACCGACCCCCATGTGGCCCTGGAAGACATTGCCACCATCAGCCAGTCCCTTCCGGTGCCGGTGCTGGCCGAATTTTCAGGGGATCTGGTTGACGCGGCCCACTGGCTGGCGGTCAGTGACGGCCTGATTACGGCCGATCCGCTCAAGAAAAGTTTTGCCACGCCGCCGCATACCCAGCCCACCATCGATTTGGCGAAGGTCGAATCGCTGCGGGCCATGGCCGACGAGCTTCGCCAGGTAGGGGTTTAGGGTCTCTAATCCAGCCAAAGGCAG
>JAGQHJ010000005.1 GCA_020431915.1 Cyanobacteria bacterium HKST-UBA04
TTTGATGACCCGGAAGGGGGTGTCGAACAGGCCGTAATCCAGGGTTTGTTTGTCGGTGTGCAACCGACAACAGAGCTCGTTGACCAGGGTTTGGTGGAAGGCTTCGGCATAGGGGCGGGCAAAGGGCTGGTGGTAAAACGTGCACACCCCCTGCTCGTTTGTGGGGTCACGGCCATCGGGCAAAGCATTGTGGTGCAGGCTGATAAAGAAGTCTGCGCCGGCAGCCATGGCCGTCGAAACACGCGCGTCGAGCCCGACGGCCTCGTCCTGTGTTCTGGTCACGCTCAGGGTAAACCGGCTGTCGGCTTCCAGCAAGGCTTGCAACTGGCGTGCTACGGCCAGGTTGATCTGTTTTTCGGGGGTGCCGTCAGGGGCCACGGCCCCCAGTTCCTCGCCCCCATGGCCGGCATCCAGGTGAATGGTAACAGGACGCCCGGTGGCCGGTGGTTGCCAGTCGGGCAGGGTCTTGCAGACATACTGGCCAAGGGCGGTGAGTGCCGCTGCCGGATTGTCGGGTGGGATCAGGTGGTAGGTGACCCGTACCGGTGCGTCGTCGTTGGGTGGTTCCACTGTTGGCAGGTGGGCCGGGGCTGTATAGTGAACGGCTTGGGCCAGCGGATCGCTTTGGGGGACGGGCGGGTAATGCAACTGGCCAAACAGCGGTTCTTTGAGGGGTACGGGGGTCTGGTCGGCAGTCAGTTCGATGCGGTAGGGCTCGGCCAGCTCGTCCAGAGCCGGGTGTTGCAGGTCGGCTTGCACCGTCCAGCCGGCCGGGGCATTGCAGGCCAGTTCGACATGGCTGCCGGGTGGTGCATACACGGTATGGGTGGGTACGGCCCGCTTCAAGAACCAGGACTCAAACCCCGGTTCGACGGGGGTTTGCCATTGGCGTGGCGTGGCAGGCAGTCGTTCGATGGTTAGCTTCAGAGCGGCGGTTGGGGTGCTATCGGCCAGCGCCAGTTGTAGTTGGTTTGCACCGATGGCCAGCGGGATCAGGGCGTTAAAAAAACCACCCCGGTTGGTGTGGACCACAACCGGCGGCTGACCGTTGAGGATCAGGGCCAGTGGGCTGTTGGCCGGCCCGGCACCGATAAGGAAGGTGCTGGCCTCGTAGGTCTGATGACCCGGCTTGGGATAGACAACGGTCAGGGTATTGGTCGTACGGTTGACAGTACGATCGGATTTCAGGGACATACGGCCGACAGGGCCTCTAGTACCTCGGTGCAGCGGTGCAGCGGGTCGTTGGCCCCCAGAATGCTGCGTCCCATTACAATGGCGTTTGCCCCCAACCGGGCGGCGTCTTGGGGGCTGACCACCTTTTTCTGGTCGTCATGGCTGTCGCCGGGCCACCGGATGCCGGGATTGACCAGCGCCAAGGTGTTGTCGACGGCCTGGCGTATGGCCTGGTTCTCGTAGGCGCTGCAGACCACCCCGCCCAGATCAGCCTGCCTCGCCAGTGTGGCCCAATGGGGCACCACTGCCGAGCGGTTCAGGGCGCTGTTGGGAAAAAACGTGTCCAGGTGGGTTTCGTCCAGGCTGGTTAACAGGGTTACCCCCAGCACGCATGTGTCGGTGCCCTCAAAGACCCTGGCCGCTGCCTGCATCATGGCCAGCCCGCCGCTGGTGTGTATCGTCAGATATTTTACCCCCAGGTCTTTCAGGGCGTGGCATGCACCTTCTACCTGGTGAGGAATGTCGTGGAGCTTGAGGTCCAGGAAGACGTCGACGCCTTCGGCCTTGAATGCCTTGACCAGATCGGGGCCCCCCAGGCAAAACAGTTGCAGGCCCAGCTTGAAACAAGGCGTCTGGCTGGCTGCCAAACTTCCCGAAGCAAAAGCCGGTTTCAGACGGCGAACCCAATCCAGTGCCGCCTCGGGTGCGGGCACATCAAGGGCCACAATGACAGAAGGGGGGGCGGTCATGCCGAGCGCATCCCTGACGGTTGACAATACAGCTGACAGCGCAGTGGACCGTGCCGTTCAGTACCCCCTTACTTTATCGCAAACGTTTACACAGCCGCCACTGTACGCCGGTGTATGTGGATGTTGTGGGTGCGGCTAAATCAGTGTGTGGGTGGTGGCGCGCCGGGGGGCGTATTCGGGTCGTAGCCGTAATAGGGGTCGGGGTAATGGGAAGGGTAGTGGGGCGGATATTGGTGGGGGTATTGATGAACCGGGTCGAGCATCCCAAAGACGAATTCCAGGCCCAGCAGCAGTGGGGGGATACCGGCCAGGATCATGGGGCTGGCCAGCAGGGTAATGGCACCAAACGGAGGCAGGAAGAAGCTGAAGGCCAGGCTGGCCCCAATCGAAATCAGGTTGTTTTTCACGAAATTCCCCAGGCCCTTGCCGGGCGTCAGGGAATCGAGGACCCGAACCACCCCGTTTTTCAGCCGGGTGACGGGGGCCAGGTTGTTCCAGAAAGTCTTCCAGGCGTTGGGCTTGTCTGGCGACGGCGGTGGTGCGTCGAAGTCGGGTGAGGGCTGGTGGCCAAACTGCAGCGAATCGTTGGGCATGGCACGATTCGTGCGGTAGGCATGAGGGGCAGACGGGCTTACCGTGGCTGATCTTGCCGTGATCGGGACAGCGGTATAGGCTTGGAGGTGGGGGATAGAAGACATACGAAAAAGGCTCTGGAACCTGTTTGTCGGTGAACAACCCCGTTGGATGCCTGTTGGACAGGACGATGGATTTTAGGGGGTACCGGATTACAATAGGGATGATTCTGATGTGTAAAACCCCCTGACCCGATAAAATTGCCCCATGGCAGGGCCGGCAGGCCATTTCCTGCGGCCTTCGCACAGATAGGGGAGGTCGTTGCCCTCTCTGGTTGTTACACTGGTTTGTACGGGCTTTTATTGTGGTTGGCCCACCGCTTCCTCCTTTTTGCCCCTTCCGTATGGTATCTTTAGCCCATCAAGGGTGCCTAATCCGCTTCAGGAGCTTTCTTTGAAAATCACTGGTCTTGTCAATCGCCTCAATCGCCTTGTACTCAATCGCCTTGTACCGGCCACCGTCATGGGGGTGGTCTCCGGGTGCATGCTGCTGGGGCCTGTATGGCCGCTGTGTGCGTATGCGTTTCGGGTCGACCCCTCCCTGGAGCACTCTGTCGACAACAGCCCCTCGTCGGGAGTCACCATCAGCAAACGCTGCATCAACGAACCTGGCGGCGTGTCGCCCAACAACCTTCACGGCAGCTGGGGCGAAGACAATGAATACAATGCCGAGGAAGACTGCATTACCCCCATCTATTCCCTGCAGGTCCCCGAACCACCGCCGACCACGGTTGTTCAGCCTGTGGCCCAAACCGACGATGGTACGCCGGTATTTAAGGGCACTGTGGAAAAAAGCTTCAAGGCCGACGTGGAGTTTGACACTGGCCATACCCTGCCCAAGGGCGAAACCCTGATTTTGACCATGCTCGATTTTCTGGCCACGGGTTACAACATGGCCGGCGACGAGTTTAATGCCGTCATTAAGGAACCCATTGAGCGCAACGGCAAGATTTTGATCCCCGAGGGATCGCTGGTGCAGGGACACCTGGAAGGGGCCGGCGAACAGGCCGACTCGAACCGCTACAAAAACCAGATTGTCATGGTCTTTGACCATATCCTGCTGCCCAATGGCCAAAAAATCCCGTTGGACGGCACCACCAAAACCCAGCGTACCAGCCTGGTCAAGGAAGTGGCCCAGCGGGTGGGCGGTGGTGTTGGCGGGTCCGTTAAGGGTGCCGTAAAAGGGGTGTTGGTAGGGTTGCAGTTTGGCGGTATTGAAGGTGCCGTGGCCAGCGAAGGCTGGACCTTGGCCATAGGGGCCGGCATTGGTGCCGTTGCGGGCCTAGGCAAGGGGTTGGCCCGCACCAACGATCAGATTGTGGTCCGGGCGGGCGACAAGATGAAAATCAAGCTGGAAAGCCCCCTGGATTTGCCGACCTACGAGCCGGTTGACCAGAAGACCCTTGAGATTACCGCAACGGGCCTTGATATAGAGATTACCAACCTGCAAATCGCCATGGACCCCTTCCAGGTGGATCACCAGATTAAGCTGACCCTGGACATCGACAACCAGACGGATTACGACTTTGGCCTGTACGACTTCGAGCTGGTGGACACCTTTGGCACCGTCTACCGGATTTCCCCGTTTAGCCACAACCAGATTAGCTTTGAGACCGTCGATGCCCACAAGCAGTTCAAGGGCGACTTTCTCTTTCCCATACAAAATCCGCAGTTAAGCCATTTTTTGGTGGTGTATAAGCCTTACACCCGTGATGTGCTGGCCCGCTACAGCCTGCATGAAGCCTATAAGAGCCTGACAAAGAGCAGTGGCAGTAGCGGCAAAGGAAAAACCAAATCCAGTCGCCAGCCCAGCCCCCGCGTTAAATCGTCTTAGCGGTGAGAGGGGAACGGCTGCCCTAAACGGTTATACATGGCCCTAAGCGGCCAGTTTAACGCCATGAAAAATATGCCCATGACGAGACTTGAACTCGTGACCTCTCCCTTACCAAGGGAGTGCGCTACCGCTGCGCCACATGGGCATATCTATTGAATTGAAGAATGGGGGTGTGGGCAGGGTAGGATTCGAACCTACGTAGCTGACGCAACGGGTTTACAGCCCGCCTCCTTTAACCACTCGGACACCTGCCCTGGAAACTAGTTGGTTGATAGTTGGGGTTGTCGGTACACCGCTTTATGGTAGCCCGTCTCGTGGACAGGAGCAAGACCGCAAAGTGAGTGCAGGGAACCGCGATTATACCAGAACCCGCCCCCGGTGTTGTTTAGGTGATCTCATAGAGGCCGTTCGGATGGCCCAATGGGGGTGGTTGTGCGGTTGGTAAGGAAAAATGGTGCCGGTGATGGGACTCGAACCCGCAACCTACGGTTTACAAAACCGTTGCTCTACCATTGAGCTACACCGGCGTGTGCCACGACTCTCGATAGCTGAGGATACCACAAGGCCTCATGGTAAAAAGGGTGGCCATGCAAGTCAATCAACTCCCTGACCCAGAATCGATGCGGACGGGTGTTGGGGGGTGACGGGGTGAGAGGCCGGACTCATCTCCCGGTTTATGTTCCGGTTTATGGTTAGGTGTTGCAGCAGTTGGGCCGCAAATTGGCTGGTGTCGAACCGCTGGGCCGAGGCGGCAATGGCGGCATGGTCCCAGCGCTGGCGTTCTATTTGTCGAACCCCCTCCATCCAGGCCGTCAAGGTCATGTCATCAAGCAGCAGGCCGGTACTGCCGTGCGTCACAATGTCGCAGCTGCCCCCGGCGTTTTGTGCCAGCACGGGTTTGCCTGAAGCCTGAGCCTCGGCAACGGCCATGCCAAAGTCTTCGAGGGCTGGGTACACAAAGCCGATGCAGCGCCCCATAAAGGTTTCATAGGCCGTGGTGTCCACATGGCCCAGAAACGTAATGGTATCGCCGGCCATGGCTTCCAGCTTTTGGCGTTCCGGGCCGTCGCCGATAATCATTAAGGGTAGTCGAAGGCGGTTAAACAGGTCTATGACGAAATCAAAGCGTTTGTAGGGTACCAGTCGGCCAGCTGTCAGCCAGAACTCGTCGGTGGTGTCAAAGGAAAAACGCTGGCAATCGATGGGGGGATGCAGCACCGTGGCCTGTCGGCCCCAGTAGCGTTCGATACGGCGGGCCGTGAACCGGGAATTGGCCAGGAAGGTGTCGACCCTGGTCGCCGTGGTGGTGTCCCACTGTCGCAGGGGTGTGGCTAGCAGCTGCAGGGCCTGGCGTGTCAGCCAGTCGCTTTGCTGCAAGTAGGGCCAATACTGGTCGTACAGATATCGGGCAGGGGTGTGGCAATAACAAAGGTGCCGGGCACCGGGTGCCGGCAGCACGGCCTTGGCCGCCACATGGTGGAAGGACAGTACCGTGTCGGCATGCTGTACGTTTTGCTGCTCCGTTAGCCAGGGCAGCAGGGGGTAAGCGAATTGGACGTGCCGCTTGAGCAGGGCAAAGTCATTGAGCGGACCTGTCTTTAAGGCCTTTAAGAGGGCGGCGTCCTGCATCACCGCCTCGTTTACAAGCGGGGTGTGGGCGGTCAGCGTAAGGCCCTGGGCCGAAAGCACTTGCCAGACGGTTTCAAAGAGTTTTTCGGCGCCACCGTACCCGGCCTGGGTGCCGAGTGGATCGCTGACCATGGCGATGCAATGGGAGGATGGGGGCACGGGGCGGGACACCTTATGGTTGCCTCTATAGCGTGAATGCCTACTAATTAATAAGTGTGAATGCCTACTATTATAGTGACGACCCAAATAGCGTGAACACCGGACACGGGCCTGCAGAGAGGGGCCCGAGAAAGAGAGGCCCGAAAAGGCGTTTAAAGGGAGACCAAAGGGAGACGGTGGACGCTTTATTTCGGTGCTTCATTAGTGTAGCACCCTGCCCCTTGTGTCGTGTCGTTTCACCTTGCCCCGGTTGCTGCTTTGTTCGTGCGGCGGCTAATACATGGTGGTCTGTTCCAACCCGTCGGTTCTGGGCATGGGGCGTTGGTCGGGATACAATGGCAACGCTATGCCTGCCCTTGCCAATGAACCCGCTCAGCCGTCCGCCACCTCGCCGCCATGGGCGGTTCCCCTGGTGGTGGATTGCCACTACAGCAGTCGCCACTACGTGGCCGATTTGTGGCGCTTTCGGCGTGTGGTGCCGGTGCTGGCATGGATGGGTATGCTGAGCCGATACCGGTATGCGGCCATTGGCCTGTTGTGGGTGGTGGTCAAGGCGGCTGTTACGTTTTTCTTCTTCTGGCTGTTGTTTAGCCGGGTGTTGAAGGTTAATGCGGCGGCTGGGCCAAACGAGGGTGCCATTATTGTGTCGGGGGTGCTGGTGTGGCAGCTCTTCCAGTCGGTCATTGCCGAAAGTAGCATGGCCATTCTGAACGCCCTGCCCCTGGTTCGAACAGCCTATATCCCCCGGATTCTTAAGCCGATGGGTGCGACCCTGATGTGCCTGGTGGAGTTTCTGGCGGTGGCGGCTTTCTTTTTACTTATGGGGCCCTTGCTTGGCGTGCATTACGGGCCCCAGCTGCTATGGTTGCCGGTGGCCATTGCCTTGAGCGTACTGGTTATGTTTGCCATGGGCATGGGGTTGGCCCTGAGCGTGGTGCGGTTTTATGACGTGCGGTTTTTGGTGACCTTTTTTATGCAGACCATCTTTTTTGTGACCCCGGTGGCCTATGCCGTCAACCTGATTCCCGAGCCGTGGCGCATCTGGTACAGCCTGAACCCGCTGGTGGGGTGCATTGAATTGTTTCGTCTGGCGTTGTGCACCTCGGCCTATACCATTTATTGGCCGGCCGTGATGCTGTCTGCCACGATGGGGGTTGGGCTACTGGTGGTCGGGGCATTGGCCTACATTCGCTATGACGGGGTGTTGGCCGATGTTATCTGATGAGCAGGTGGTCCATAGCGTGCCTCCGGTATTGGTGGCCGTTGAGCATGTTAGCAAGGTCTATCGGTTGGATCGCTTTGGGTCGTCCTCGTCTGGCCAGGGTAGTGTGCAGGCCCATGCCCTAGCCCGGTTAAAGGCCCTGCTGGTGGACAAAACACTGCAGGGTGGTTTGGCAAGCCCTTTTGTTGCCCTCGATGACATCAGCTTTACGGTTCGGCGCGGCGAAGCCATTGCCCTGGTGGGTCATAACGGAGCCGGTAAAAGTACCTTGCTGGGCTTGCTTAGCCGTATCAGTCTGCCGAGTACGGGTAAAATAATGCTGTATGGCCGGATTAACACGGGGGGATTTGACCCCAGTTCGTTCTCCCGCTATATGACCGGTCGCGAGAATATTATGGCCCTGAGTACCATGCTGGGTGACAGCTGGCAGGCTATTGGCCAGAGGGTTGAGGCTATTGCCGACTTTGCCGAGCTGGGCGATTTTATGGATGCCCCCATCAAGACGTACTCGTGGGGCATGACGATGCGCCTGGCCTTGTCCATTTTGGTGCACACCCCCTTCGACGTGCTGGTGCTTGACGAGGGGTTGGCGAAGCTTGACGACGCCTTCAAGGCCAAGGTGATTGATCGGTTGCAGGCGCTGAACCGTGACGGGGTGGCCCTGATCGTGGCGTGCCATCAGACGGGGCTGCTTGATACCTTATGCACCCGCGGGCTACTGCTTGAGCATGGCTGCCTGGTGCAGGATGGCCCGCTTGATGCCGTGCGGGCTTTTTACGAGGCGGGCCAGCAGCGGTTTGGGGACCCGGTTCAACCGGTCTGCGGCTGACAAGGCCGGAATACGAATACGCGGGTGGTGCCGGGCATTCGGGAAGGGGGTAGGGCGATAAAGGGACGGCTTGCCAAGCTCGTGGCCTTTGTCGCATAATGCCTTCACACAACCAGAGCGATGGGCATTTGATGTGTAGTTCCCTATCCGTGTGCCTCGTCTGGGGTGGTGGCAGCAATTGGCTAGTCCCCTCTAACTTTGCTGCGCCAGCCTTTGCTTCTTTTTTTGTTTTTGTGGTACAAGTATTTTTTACACGTCATCGTTGTCCTCAAGTAATGCGTAAGTCGGGATTGTCGCCCTTTGTTTCAGTCCCGGTCGAGCATCCCCGTAAGGTTTTAACAAACGACCATTGAGTTGAAAATGAAGGAGACTCCGATCCATGGCCCGGGAAAAGTTTGAACGGACTAAGCCACACGTCAATATTGGTACCATTGGTCACGTTGACCACGGTAAAACCACGTTGACCGCCGCAATTACCTTTACCATGAACGCCAAGAGCGGCAAGGCTGGTATTGCGTATGACCAGATTGACTCTGCGCCTGAAGAAAAGGCTCGCGGTATTACCATTGCTACGGCACACGTTGAGTACGAAACCGACGAACGCCACTATGCCCACGTAGACTGCCCCGGCCACGCCGACTACGTAAAGAACATGATTACCGGTGCTGCCCAGATGGACGGTGCCATTCTTGTTATTGCTGCCACCGACGGCCCGATGCCTCAAACCCGTGAGCACATCCTGCTGGCCCGTCAGGTTGGTGTTCCCAAGATTTGTGTGTTCCTCAACAAGTGCGACATGGTCGATGACGATGAAATTCTTGAGCTTGTTGAAATGGAAGCCCGCGAACTGCTCAGCTCTTACGAGTTTGATGGCGACAACATTCCGTTTGTTCGCGGTTCGGCCCTGAAAGCCCTGGAAGGTATGCAGGCCAACCCCAACCTGACCAAGGGTGAAGACAAGTGGGTTGATGCCATCTATGACCTGATGGATGCTGTCGATGCCTACGTACCTGTACCGGATCGGCCTGTTGACAAGCCGTTCCTGATGCCCATCGAGGACGTGTTCTCCATCTCCGGCCGTGGTACGGTTGTAACCGGTCGTGTTGAACGCGGTAAGGTCAAGGTAGGCGAAGAAGTTGAGATTGTGGGCATGGGTGAAACCACCACCACCACCGTTACCGGTGTTGAGATGTTCCGCAAACTGCTTGATGCGGGTGAAGCCGGTGACAACATTGGCGCCCTGCTCCGTGGTGTTGACAAGGATGCCGTTGAGCGTGGCCAGGTTCTGGCTGCTCCCGGTTCGATTAAGCCCCACACCAAGTTTACTGCCAACGTGTACGTTCTGACGAAAGAAGAAGGTGGTCGTCACACCCCGTTCTTCAAGGGCTACCGTCCGCAGTTTTACGTCCGTACGACCGACGTGACCGGTTCGATCACCTTGCCTGCCGATGTTGAAATGGTAATGCCTGGTGACAACATCGTTATGGACGTTGAATTGATTACCCCCGTTGCCCTCGAGGAAGGCATGCGCTTCGCTATTCGCGAAGGCGGCCGTACCGTTGGCGCCGGTGTAATTGACAAAATTAAAGAATAGTCAAACCTAACCGAATTTTTAAAGGAATCTAAGGGCCAATGGCTACACCGACTCAACCCCCCAAATCCCAAAAAACCAAGAAGAAGCAGCAACGCATCCGTATTCGGCTTAAAGCGTTCGAGCATCACCTGCTTGACCAGTCGGCCGAGCGGATTGTCGAGGTTGCCAAATCGAGCCGGTGTAAGGTCGTTGGCCCGATTCCTTTGAAAACCAAGCGCAAAATCTTTTGCGTGAACCGTTCTCCCCACGTTGACAAGAAAAGCCGCGAACACTTCGAGGTGCGGACGCACCTGCGGCTGATTGACATCGTGGAACCGACCCAGGAAACCATGGAGCAGCTTAGTCGGCTCGACATGCCTGCCGGGGTCGGTATCGAGGTCAAGCTATAAGAATCGTCAAGGTCCGCTGAAACGGGCCTTGATTCTTGACAGCCCTTGATTTAAATTAGTTAACCGCCTGTCTGAGCTGGGCAAGCCCAGTTGCCCCCGGTTTAGATCGGGCGATCTGTGTCCCCCACACCTTTTTCTGAGACCTGTGGAGAAGACCAAAAGCACCCAATAGCTTTAGTTTACGGGGTTGCTGTCCAGTTGTCTCAAGAGCGCAGAGCCATTTTTACCGCTAGTTAGTTTCTCTGTTGCTGATTTGCTTTCAACTTTCATCCAGAACCATTCCCCTACCCCCGGCTCTTTACTGGCGTTGAGCCGTTGATTACAAAAAGTATAAAAACGCCCTTTGGCCCTACAGCCGCCCATGTTTTGATTAAGAAAGACGAAATCGATACGCCATGTCTGACGCTCAACAAACCAAGCCATCCAATGCCAAGCAAACCGCCCTTGCCGGGGCCGTTGGCAAAAAATGCGGTATGACCCAGGTCTTTTCCGAAGACGGCTCTGCCGTGTCGGTTACCGTGGTTGAACTGTACCCAATGACCGTCACCGGCGTGAAAACCGAAACCAAGCACGGCTACAGTGCCGTGCAGGTGGGTTACAAAAATGCCAAGGAAAAGCACCTGACCAAAGCCCAGCAAGGGGTTTTGAAGAAGCAGAGCCTGGGTCTTTTCCGCAAGCTCAAGGAATTCCGGGTAGAGGCTGCCCAACTTCAAGGCTTTGAGGTTGGCGCAACCGCCAAGCCGGACTTTCTGACCCCCGGCAAGTCCATTAACGTGACGGGCCGCAGTATTGGTAAAGGCTTCCAGGGCGGCACAAAGTTGCACAACTTTGCCCGTGGCCCGATGAGCCACGGTTCCAAATCCCACCGGATTCCCGGTTCGATTGGCCCCGGTACTACCCCTGGCCGGGTATACAAAGGCAAGCGCATGGCCGCCCACATGGGCGACGATCGCGTAACGGTGCAGAACCTGACCGTTTTTGACTACCTGGAAGACAAGAACATTCTCCTCGTCAGAGGGGCCGTGCCCGGTAAGCCCGGTGCCGATATCGTCATTGTGCCCCGTGTGCGGGTTGGCGAAAAAGCCCCCTCCTAAAAACCCCTCTCGTTGATACGTTTCCCGATTAGATACCATAAGTTTAGGTGAACCAATCCCATGACCGTTGAAGTCGACAAGCTAACCCCCCAAGGAAAAACCGCCGGCAAGGCCTCCCTGCCCGAGGACGTGTTTGGCGTGGCGCCGAATGTCCATCTGATGTACCTGGCTGCCAAGCGCGAGTTGGCTAACGGTCGTAGCGGCAGTGCCAACACCAAAACCCGTGCCGAAGTTCGCGGGGGCGGCAGAAAGCCCTGGCGCCAAAAAGGAACGGGTCGTGCCCGTGCCGGTTCTACCCGTAGCCCGTTATGGAAGGGCGGTGGGGTTATTTTTGGCCCCAAACCACGCAGCTTTGCCATTGACCTACCCAAGAAAATGCGTCGCCTGGCGTTGCGTTCGGCCCTGAGCGTGGCGGTGAGCGAAGGCAAGCTCAAGGCCATTGAGGACTTTAAGTTTATCTCCAAGCCCAGCACCAAGGACTTTGCCCAGTTCCTCAAGGATGCCGGGTTGGAAGGCAACCGTATCTTGATTTTGGCCGATACCAAGCAGGACGCCAACGCCCATATCGTCAAGGCTTCGCGCAACGTGCCCCGCAAAAAGGTAAGTCTGCCGCTTAACCTCAGTGTGCGCGATCTGATTCACGCCGACGTGGTGATTGCCACCGATGATGCCTTGAACCAGATTGGCGAGGTCTTTAAACCCGACACGAAGTCGGCTAAAGCCCCGGCCAAGGCTGCTGCGGCTCCGGCCAAGAAAAAAGCCGAAGCGGCTGCCCAGCCCGCAGACAATAAGGAGCAAGCCGATGGCGAGTAACCGCAAATCTCTGTACGAATTGCTGCGTCGCCCGCTGGTTACCGAGAAGGCAACCGGGTTGTCGGCAGAAAACAAGTACGTGTTCGAGGTCGATACGGACGCCAACAAGATTGAGTTGCGCCAGGCCTTTGAAACCATTTACCCGGGCCGGAAGGTGCTGAGTGTGCACACCAGCAAGATTCCGGGTCAAACCAAGCGTTATGGCCGTAAAACCGGCTATGTTAATCCCAGTAAAAAAGCCGTCTTCACCATTGAAGGCGACCCCATTGAAATTTTCACAGGAGCCTAGTTGTGTCTTATGGCGGTTAAGAAGCTAAAACCTACATCTCCCGGCCAACGCGGCATGTCCCGTATCACCTTTGACGAGGTGACCACGGAGACGCCCCATAAGCCCCTGCTTAAAAAAGTGGCCTACAAGGCTGGTCGCAACAACAATGGCCGTATTACGGTTCGTCACCGGGGTGGTCGCCACAAGCGCGCCTACCGTGTCATTGACTTCCGCCGCAACAAGTTTGCCATTCCGGCCAAGGTTGAGACCATCGAGTACGATCCCAACCGCAACGTCTTCATTTCGCTGGTGTGCTATGCCGATGGCGAGCGCCGCTACATCCTCTGCCCGAACGGTTTGAAGGTTGGGCAGCAAGTGGTCAGCGGCCCGGATTCTGAAATTAAGCTTGGTAACGCCCTGCCCCTGAAAAACATCCCCTTGGGTGCCGTGGTCCACAACATCGAGATGATTCCCGGTCGTGGCGGCCAGATGGCTCGAAGCGCCGGTACCAGTGCCCAGTTGCTGGCCAAGGAAAATGGCTATGCCACCCTGAAGCTGCCCAGTGGCGAAATGCGCATGGTGCCCGAGGCGTGCATGGCTACCATTGGTACCCTGACCAACGCCGACCGCAAGAACACCAAGCTGGGTAAAGCTGGCCGTACCCGCTACAAAGGCTTCCGTCCCACGGTTCGTGGTTCGGTTATGAACCCCTGTGACCACCCTCACGGTGGTGGTGAAGGCAAGGCGCCTATTGGGCGTCCCGCCCCGGTTACCCCTTGGGGCAAGCCGGCTTTGGGTGCCAAAACCCGTAACCGCAAGAAACTCAGTAACAAGTACATTGTCCGCCGTCGCAAAAAACGGTAGTAAAGACTCGATAGGATACCCCCCATTCCATGGCACGTTCACTCAAAAAAGGTCCCTTTGTTGACGAACATCTGCTCGAAAAAATCGAGACGATGAACGAAAGTGGTGACAGAAAGGTCGTCAAGACCTGGTCGCGCCGCAGCATGATTATTCCCGACATGGTGGGCCACACCCTGGCCGTTCACAACGGCAACAAGCACGTGCCCGTGTACGTCACCGAGCAAATGGTCGGCCACAAGCTGGGCGAGTTTGCCCCCACCCGTTTCTTCCGGGGCCACGCCGGTAGCGACAAGACTGCCAAGCGCTAGGCGCGAGGCACCCCTCCCTTCAGAGAGAAACGTTTTAACCTTCAAACCTAAAATTTCAGGAGATTCCCCTCATTATGTCAGCCAAGGCACAATCCAGACAAAAGCACATCCGGATGTCCCATCGCAAGTTGCGGCGGGTGGCCAACGAGGTGCGTGGCAAATCGGTTGCTGATGCCGTGTACACCCTGCGCTTCATGCCCTACCGTGCGGCTGAGGTAATTTTAAAAAACCTGCGCGCCGCCGTGGCGAATGCCGAAGTCAAGTTTGGCGATTCGGTGGATCTGAGCCAAATGAAGGTTAGCGCCATTATGGTTGATGAAGCCCAGGCATATCGTCGCTTTAAGCCTCGTGCCCAGGGCCGCGTGTACAAAATCGAAAAGCCGACGGCTCACCTGATGGTGGAAGTGGCTCTGGCAGCTAAAGGAGAATAACCCCATGGGTCAGAAAGTCCATCCAAAAGCAGTTCGGCTCGGCGTCATCCAACGCTGGGACAGCCAGTGGATAGCCTTTGGCAAGGAATACGCCTACAACGTGGCCGAAGACCACAAAATTCGTGCGTTCCTTAAAAAGAAACTGAAAAACGCCATGGTCAGCCGTATCGAGATCGATCGCAAGGCGGCCAAGCTGATTGTGCGTATCGTCACGGGACGCCCTGGTGTAATCGTGGGCCGTGGCGGCTCCGGGCTCGACGTGCTTCGCACCAGCCTGAGCGAATTGCTGCAGCGCAAGGACATCCAGCTTGATGTGCTGGAAGTGGCTCGTATTGACCTGGATGCCCAACTGGTGGCTGAAAGTATTGCCCAGCAGCTCGAAAAACGGGTTGCCTTCCGCCGGGCCATGAAACAGGCCATGCAGCGCACGCTGCGCAGCGGCGCCAAGGGTATCAAGATTATGGTCAGTGGCCGTTTGGGCGGTGCCGAGATTGCCCGTACCGAATGGGCCAAGGATGGCCGTGTCCCGCTTCATACCTTCCGTGCCGACATTGACTACGGCTTTGCCGAAGCGATGACCGTCTTCGGTATCATCGGTGTGAAAACCTGGGTGTTCAAGGGCGAGATTTTGCCCGGCGATGTGCGTGACAACAACGTCAAAACCCGTCGTCAGCCTACCGAAGGGGCCGCTGGTCCTGTTGGTGGTGGTCCCGGTGGCGGTGGTCCCGGTGGCGATCGCCAGCCTGGTGGTCGCGGCAAGCGTCGTAGCGCCGGCGGTGGCCGTCGTAGCGGGGCTGTAACCACCAAGAAGGTGGAAGATGTCACCGATGTGTCCGGCGCAACCCAAGCCGCCGAAGCGGCACCTGCACAGCCCCAGGCCGCTGCAGCACCCGAAACCAAGCCTGCAGAGGAGAGCTAGCCCGTCATGTTGATGCCGAAACGAACCAAATACCGTAAACAAATGCGGGGCCGGATGAAGGGCACGGAAACCCGTGGCACCACCTTGCACTTTGGCGAATACGGCCTGCAGTGCCTGGAGCCGGAATGGATTACGAGCCGTCAGATTGAAGCCGCCCGACGGGCCATGACCCGTAGCGTAAAGCGGGGTGGTAAAATCTGGATTCGTATTTTCCCCGACAAGGTCATTACCCAAAAGCCTGCCGAAACCCGGATGGGTAAGGGTAAAGGGAACCCCGAGTACTGGGTGGCCCTGGTCAAGCCTGGCCGGATGATGTTTGAGATGACCGGTGTTAACCGCGAAGCGGCCACCGTGGCGCTTGAGCTGGCTGCCCAAAAGCTGCCGGTTAAGACCCGCATTGTTATTAAAGAAGACGTACTGGGGGCCGACCTCGTATGAAGAAGTTTTCCGAATTAGCCGGGCTGAGCAACGACGAGCTGGTTAAACAGCGCGACGAAGCCTACAAGGCCCTTTATGAAGCCCGTTTCAAACGTGCCGTTCACCAGCTTAACGACACGTCTGTATTTCGCCGCAACAAGCACCTGATTGCCCAGGTTGAGACGGTGTTGTCTCGCCGGCAGCAGGAAGCCGTTGCCGCTGCCCAACCACAGGAGTCCCACTAACCATGCCCCGTAAAGAACGTACCGGTGTTGTTGTTTCCGACAAAATGAGCAAATGCCGCGTGGTCCTTATTGAAGACCGCGTACAACACCCGCTGTACAAAAAGGTGCAGGTGCACTCCAAGCGATACAAGGTTAGCGACCCCGAAGAGCGCAGCCACGTTGGCGACCTCGTTCGGATCCAGGAAAGTAGACCGTTGAGCAAGCACATTCGCTGGGTGTTGCTCGACATCATTAAGCAGAGCGAAGAGGTTTAAGTAAAGCCGCCATGATTCAACAGGAATCCCGCCTTACCGTAGCCGACAACAGCGGCGCCCAGGAAATCCTTTGTATCCGTGTTTTGAACAAGGGTACGACGGCCAACATTGGCGACATTTTTGTCGGCGTGGTTAAAAAGGCCCAGCCCAACGGCGTGGTCAAGAAGTCCGAAATCGTGAAATGTGTGGTGGTGCGCACCAAGTTTGGCAAGCGCCGCCGCGACGGAACCACCATTCGCTTCAGTGATAACGCCTGTGTGGTGATTAACAATGACAACAACCCGCGCGGTACCCGTGTTTTTGGCCCGGTTGCCCGCGAGTTGCGTGAAAAGAACTTTATGAAGATTATCTCGCTGGCCCCCGAGGTGCTTTAATCCCAAAGCCCCCCGCTTGTGCGCCGGTATTATCAGGAGACCCCGTAACGATGCTAGGTTTACGCAAAAACAAGAAAAAAGCCCCCTTGACCCTCCCCAACCGTTTTCACGTGAAAATGGGCGATACGGTATGGGTAACCCATGGCAAGGACAAGGGCAAAACCGGTATCGTGCGTAAAACGTTCCATGACCGCGGCAAGGTGTTGGTCGAGGGCATTAACCTCATCAAGAAGGCCGTGCGCCCCAACCCCATGGCCGGCCAGCAAGGCGGTATTGTCGAAATGGAAGCCCCCATGCCCGTGGCCAAGGTAATGTTGTTCTGCCTGCAGTGCAACAAGCCGACCCGTGTCAAGAAAACCACGCTGGGAGACGGCAAGAAGGTCCGGGTGTGCCAGAAGTGCAGCGCCCAGTTCGACAGCTAGTTTCCCCCCAACCAAAAGAGACCTCCCACCCATGAGCAAGACTTTACGTGAAACCTACCGCGACGAACTGGTCGCCCAGTTGATGAAAGAACTGGACCTAAAAAATGTCCACCAGGTACCCCGCCTGGAAAAAATCGTGATCAACGTTGGGCTTGGCGAAGCCATCCAGAACTCCAAGGCCCTGGAAGCCGGTACGAACGACCTGCAATTAATTACGGGCCAAAAACCCCTGATTACCCGTGCCCGGAAATCCGTGGCCGGTTTCAAGATTCGTGACGGCATGGCCATTGGGGCCAAGGTTACCCTGCGCGGCGATCGTATGTACGATTTCATGGCCAAGCTGGTCAATATCGTCATGCCGCGTATTCGCGACTTTCGCGGTATGAACCCCAACGCCTTCGATGGCCGGGGCAACTACAACATTGGCCTGAAAGATCAGCTGGTGTTTCCTGAGATTGACTACGACAAGATTGACCGGGTGCGTGGTATGAACATTACCATTTGCACGACGGCCGACACCGATGCCAAGGCTTTGGCCATGCTCAAGGCGTTTGGTATTCCCTTCAAGGATAATAAAAAACCGGAAAAAGAAACGACGAGTGCCGCCTAAGCCGAAGCGGCGTGACGAGAAAATGACCCAGATACTGGAGGTTTATTTTGGCTAAGACATCAATGGTGGATAAAGAGGCGAAACGGCGCCGTAAGGTCTCCCGCGGCAAGTTAAGCAAGGTCAAGCTGCGCAACCGTTGCAGTATTTGTGGCCGTCCGCGCGCCTACTACCGGTTTTTTGGTACTTGCCGCCTCTGCCTGCGCAAGCTGGCCCACGAAGGTAAACTGCCTGGCGTTTTGAAAGCCAGCTGGTAACGATTTAAAAGGACGATTAACAGTATGAACACGGATCCCATTGCTGACTTATTGACCCGCATTCGCAACGCCCTGCTGGCGGGGCATCGCCATGTGGAAATTCCGCACTCCAAGATGAAAGAGCGGATTGTAGCCGTGCTCAAGGAAGAAGGCTACATCCAGAGCTACGAGCTCAAGCAGAACGAAGGCCAGCCGTTCAAGGTGATGCGCCTGATTCTCAAGTACGACAAAGCCGGTTACCCGGTTATCCGCAAGTTGACACGGGTCAGCACACCGGGCCGTCGTTACTACCGCAAGGCCATCAAGCTTCCCCGCGTGCTCAGTGGTGCCGGTGTGGCCATCCTGTCTACCAGCAAAGGCGTCATTGCCGACCGCCATGCCCGTCGCCAGCAGGTTGGCGGCGAAGTGCTGTGCTTTGTGGAATAGGCTTCAGTGCCGGTTTCAGTGATTCAGATTTACAACAGACTTTAGGAACCCCAGACCCATGTCCCGTATTGGAAAAGCGCCCATCGACATCCCCGACAAGGTGGAAGTTACCATCAATGGCCAAACCGTAACGGTTAAAGGCCCCAAGGGTGAGCTCACCCACACGTTCGAACCGGAAGTGACCGTCGTGCAGGAAGACAAGCAACTGCTGGTCAAGCGCCACAACGATGAACGCCGCAGCCGGGCCATGCATGGCCTGAGCCGCTCGCTGCTGTTCAACATGGTGCATGGCTGCTCGCAGGGCTTCGAAAAACGCCTGGAGATGGTCGGTGTTGGTTACCGGGCCGCCAAGAAAGGCGATGCCCTGGAACTGTTGGTCGGGTATTCGCACCCGGTCGTCGTGGAGCCTCCGCCCGGCATCGAGCTGAACGTGGAAGCCAACACCAAGCTGTCCGTTTCCGGGGCCGACAAGGAGCTGGTGGGCCAGGTGGCCGCCAACATCCGTGGCTACCGCAAACCGGAGCCCTACAAGGGCAAGGGCATCAAGTACGAAGGCGAATACATCCGCCGCAAGGCCGGTAAAACCGGTAAATAACCTTTTAACCGACTTTTTAGAAATCATAGGAATTGGATTTGACCCATGGCCAACAAGATGACTCGAAAAGATGCCACACGTAAACGCCATCGCCGCGTTCGTGGCAAGCTTTCCGGCACCACCGAGCGCCCCCGTCTGGCGGTTTACCGAAGCCTCAAGCACATCAGTGCCCAGGTAATTGACGATGTGACCCACAAGACCCTGGCCTCGGCCAGCTCGACGGAAAAAGGCATGAGCCTCAAGCACGGGGGCAACATTGATGCCGCCCAGGCGATTGGCAAAGCCATTGGCGAGCGGGCCAAGAAGGCCGGCGTGGCGACGGTTGTCTTTGACCGTGGCGGTAACCTTTACCATGGCCGCATCAAGGCCCTGGCCGATGCTGCCCGCGAAACCGGCCTGACGTTTTAAGGCTACCCTTTCTTTCTCTCAAGAAGGCTCAATTTTTTTGATTTTAAAGCCCCCGCGTTGTCGTTTGTAACGATGCGGGGGCTTTAAGCCATTACTGGACAATGACGGGTACCAGCGAGGGGTGTTCATTTACGAGCTCCGCGCTTTGGCCTAAGCAACAGCCAAACAGCGTGGGCCTGCCCTCTTGTGAAAACCATCTGCCTGTGGCACGGTATTGCTAAGTATAGCAAGCATTTGGAGTCCGACCGAGATGACCACCTACAACATAGCCGTCCTGCCCGGTGACGGTATTGGCCCCGAGATTGTTGAGCAGGGGGTCAAGGTACTAAAGGCTGTCGAGAAAGACTATGACGTGACCTTTGAGCTGGCCTATGCCGACATTGGTGGTGCGGCGTTGGAAAACGGCCAGGACCCGTTGCCCGAAGCAACCCTGAAGTTGGCCCTGGCGGCCGATGCCGTGTACCTGGGTGCCGTGGGCGACTACAAGTGGGATACCATCGAGCCGGAACGCCGGCCCGAACAGGGGCTGCTGCAAATTCGCAAGGCCCTGGGCCTGTATGCCAACCTGCGGCCCGTCAAGGCCTACAAACCCCTGCTGCACGGTTCGACGCTCAAGCCCGAGGTCATTGATGGCATCGACATCATGGTGGTGCGCGAGCTGACCGGTGGCCTGTACTTTGGCCAGCCCCGCGAACGGGGCAAGGATCGTGCCCTGGATACCATGCTGTATACCCGCCCCGAAGTCGAACGAATTGCCCACCGGGCCTTCCAGTTGGCATCGGGTCGAAGCAAGCAGCTGTGCAGTGTCGACAAGGCCAACGTACTGGCCAGCTCGCAGTTGTGGCGCGAGGTGGTCCAAGACGTGGCCAAGCAGTACCCCGACGTGGAGCTGTGGCACATGTACGTCGACAACGCCGCGATGCAGCTGATCCGCAACCCCAAGCAGTTTGACGTGATGCTGACGGAAAACACCTTTGGCGACATCCTCTCGGACGAAGCGAGCATGTTGACCGGCTCGCTGGGCATGCTGGCCAGTGCCAGCCTGGGCGAGGGCAAACACGCCATGTACGAACCCAGCCATGGCAGCGCCCCCAAGTATAAGGGCCAGGACAAGGTAAACCCCATTGCCACCATTATGAGCGTGGCTTTGATGCTGCGCTACAGTTGCAACCTGCCCGAGGCGGCCGATCGTGTGGACCAGGCCGTGGCCGATGCCCTGCAGGCCGGCCACCGCACCTACGACATTGCCGAAGAAGGAGCCGCCATTATCGGTACGTCGGCGATGGGCGATGCCGTGGCCCAGGCCTTCCTCAAAACGAAAGCCACTGTCTAACGGGTTAAAAGCCGTTTAAAAACCAGAAGGCCAACCCTGGAGCAACGGCGGGTTGGCACAACTGGCAAACTTGTTCAATTGTTTTGGGCGTCTGTCTGTCCTGAATGAAGGACATGCGCACGGGGTATAGAGCGTGAGTGTGTGTGTGTCGGGTTAGGAACAGGGTAAAACAGGTGTTTTGCGTTTACCGTCCTGGGGCGGTAAAGAGAGACGGCTAGCTCAGCGCCTCGCGGATCAGGAAGTCGGTTTCGACCAGATCCGGGTGGGCCTTGAAGAAGGTCAGATCGTCGCCGTCGAGGTTTTGCATTTGGCCGCTGTTTTTCAAACGGGCCAGGGTGGACGGGGAAAGCATGCTTTTGAGCTGCTCCGTGTTGTTGGTTTCAATAAAATTCAAGGCGGCCTGGGTGGCTTCGCTGGCTTCTTCGGTCGAAGGGCCGGCGACGAACTGGGTGTTCATGCCTGCCAGGGTATTGTCGCTGGGGGCCACGTTAAACTTAAAGGCACTGCCGTCAATTTGGCCGGCGTCGTTTTGGCCTTGCATGGCGCCAAAGTTGCTATCGGGGCGGTTGGGACCTTGCGGGCCCTGGTTTCCTGAAATTCCGGTCATATAAGGTGTTGCTCCTAGTGATGTTGGGTTGGCGACGCGGGCCTTTTGTCTCTGCTCATAATGATGAGCGGGCCGTTGTCGATGCTGCTGTGTCTCTGACTTCTTCTCTCGCGCGTACTGGCTCTATTTATTTTAAAACCAGGGCCGGGAAGTGGTGACTCGTCCGATCGGTCGATATTACGGGGCTAATTTTTTCTGGCACGTCGTATTGTTGGCAGGGAGTGGGAAAGGCTGGTGTTAAGGGAGGGGACTGTCACAGGGAAGGTATCGGTCTAATAAACGATAAACTTTAATGTACAATTATAAAGGTAGTATAAAGCTTGTTTCGTTTGTTTTACTTGTTGGCAGGAGGCGTGGAGAAGCCTGATGGCCTGCTACGTGACCTCTTCGGGGATGTAGAGCGGCTGCTCGGCCAGGGCCTTGGTAATGCCGTCGTAGGTGGCTTTCTGGCCCCGAAAATCGCGTTGCAGGCGGTTGATAATCATCAACACGTCATCGCTGGTCAGGCGAATCAGGCGGCGGCTGTTGTGGGCGTGGGTAATGATTTTGGCCATAACACGAGCAGATCCTGTGGGCAATTTCTTTGTCGTTGCAGCGTTTAGAGGTATTATAAGCCTCGATGTCGCCCGAGATGATCATGCCCGTGGACGAACTTTCAGGGGCCGGCCCTGCCCCCGCTCCCTCAAGCGTCAGTCCTTTATATGGCTAAAAGATAACAGGCCCTGTTTATGTCTCGATTACCTGATGTATTGGATGCGCCCGCCGTCGGCCATGCCTCGGTGTTGCTGGCCCCGGCTGTTCAGGCCTTGGTTGCCCACCAGCCACCAACGAGTCTGGCCCATCAGGTGTTTGTAGACGCCACCGTTGGCGGGGGCGGGCATACCCTGGCGTTAAGCCAGGCCTTGCCGCCGTCTGCCCGGCTTATCGGATTGGATCAAGACCCGGAAGCCATCGAACGCGCCCGGTCCGTGCTGGCTGACACCCACCCGCCCGTGACGCTGGTGACGGGTAATTTTGGACAGTTGGGGGCCCACCTCGACGCCCTGGGCGTTGAGTACATTACCGGCGGTATTCTGCTGGACCTGGGGTATTCGGCCTTTCAAATCCGTTCGCAGACCCGTGGGTTCAGTTTCCAGACCGACGCGCCGCTGGACATGCGCATGAGCCCCACTCAGCCCCGGACGGCTGCCGACATCCTCAATACCTGGCCCGAGGCAGATCTGGTGGCCCTGTTTAAAACCATGGCCGACGAGCGGCTGGCCCGGCCCATTGCCCGTGTTATTGGGCGTCAGCGGGCGGTTGCGCCAATTGAAAGCACCACCGAACTGGCCAAGCTGGTCAGCAAGGTTTATGCCCAGAAGGGCCTGGGTGATAAACAACGGATTCATCCTGCCACGCGGGTCTTCCAGGCTTTGCGGATGGCCGTCAACGATGAAATCCCCATGCTCAAAACCTGCCTCGAGCACCTCAACGACCGGCTGGCCCCTGGTGCCCGGGCGGCCATCATTACCTTCCATTCCGTTGAGGATCGGGTCGTCAAGCAGCATTTTCGGCATTACAGCGCCCCCTGTCTCTGTCCACCGGGGTTACCGGTGTGCCAGTGCCAGGCCCAGCCGCTGTACCACAAGCCTCAAAAGCCCATTGTGCCGGGGCCAGACGAGATTGAAGCCAACGTGCAGGCCCGAAGCGCCAAGCTGCGGGTGGCGGTTAAACGCTAGGCCTCTTGTATTAGACGCCCTCTGGCAGAACCAGGCGCTAGTTGTTGCGAATTGAGTGGTAGATGATACGGTCGGTGCCGGAGTCGCTGCCAGTGGCGAAGTTGGTACCGGGCAAGCCCGGTAATGCCGCCGGCATGCTGGAAAAAGGGGGGGGCTGGGATATTTTCTCAAGGGCTTCAAGGTAATCCACAATCAGGTTACCCACCACGCTCTGACCACGTGTTTCCATTCGTCTAAACAGCCTAAGCAGCATGCGCCACTGTTTTGGGTGGCGGTGCTCGATAGCCTTTCGGTCCAGGCCGACAATCTGCTGGTTCAGGGTAATGTTGAAGTGCTGCCGGGTGAAGGTGAGCATGTCCGTGCCATCCAGAACCACCCCCATCATGCCCCCCGGCACGTCGTCATCGTGTACCGCCGTGTACACACTCACGGGTCGCTCGGCTGTCAGGGCGCTAATTCGCCCAAGCACGTATGCATCCGCGCCTTCAATGCGATGGACTAGGCCAAACCGCGTGTTGGGTTGGGCCATGGGCCGAAAAGACGGGGTAATTAAAGCAGGCTGCACGGAATAAGGTCTCATGGTGCGCTCCGGCTCGGTATCAAGCTCTAAGGGGGCTCACAGCAGTACTTGCTACAAGCATACAGGGCAGGAGGCCCCAACAAAAGCTGTTGTGGCCCATAATTTACCTTTGAGGGGTGCCAACGTGGTAGCATAGGGCTTTACGTCGTAACCAAAGGGTGGTGTGTCGTGTTTTTTTGGATCCTGATTGGCTATTTGTCGCTGCTGATTATCTTGGCACGGGTGTTTTCCAAGAAAATTGACGGCCTCAACGAGTTTTTCCTGGCCAGCCGTAACCTGCCGGCCTGGGTGGCCACGGCCACTTTCGTGGCCTCGTGGATTGGTGCGGCTTCAACCATTGGGACCATCGATAAGGCTTTTAGCCAGGGACTTAGTGCTTTCTGGTACATGGCCATTCCGTCAGCCCTGAGTTTGTTTGTGATTACCTTTGTTTTTGCCCGGCGCGTCAACCGTATCCAGGCCCTGAGCATGCCCCAGGCCTTTGAGGGTCGCTATGGCGCCACCGCCGGGTTTTTTCTGTCTTCGGTTATTCTGTTTGCCTCGGTCACCCTGCTGGCCTCCCAGCTGGTGGCGGCTGGCCAACTGATTCACACGGCTGCCGATATTCCGGTTGAGTGGGCCACGTGGCTGACGCTGGCTGTTATTGTCATTTATTCCGTCATTGGCGGCTTCCGTGCCGTGGTAATGACCGACGTCTTCCAGGTGGCACTGTTGGGGCTGGGGCTGTTTATCCTGTTTGCCTTCGGTATGTGGGTCGGTTGGCCGCATATGGAAGCCGGAGTGAATGCCATGATTGCCGGTGCCGTCGCTTCGGCGGCTACCCATGTGCCTGCCGAAGTTGCTCATGAGGCCCTGGTTGACCCGACCCAGTTTTGGAACCCCTTTGTCGAGCTGCCCAAGCACCTGATGATTACTGCCACCTTTATTTTGGGTTGGTGCATTGCCCCGGAAATGTGGCAGCGGATGCAGGCCGTGGCCAATCCCGACGATGCCCTGAAGGTGGGCCTGGGGTCTATTGCCTCGACGATGCTGTTGTTCTTGGCCATCGTGTTTACGGGAATTAGCGCGGTGGGGGCCTTGCATCACCTGGGTATTACGGTTCAGGACGGGCAAAACGTGCTGTTTGTGCTAGCCCAACAGCTCCCCAACCCGTTTTTAATGGGACTGGTGCTGCTGGGGGGCATTTCGGCGGTTTTCTCCACCATCGACTCCTCCATTAACATCAGTAGCCTGACGCTGTCTCATGACATGATTCAGCGTTACCTGTGGCCCCGGGCCACCGAGCAGCAACTGGTCCTGCTCAGCCGGGTGGCGACCGTACTGGTGGGTATCCCGTCGGTGGCCATCGCCCTGCATTTTAACGACATTATCCAGGTGCTCTGGATTTCGGCGGACATCTACGCCAGCACCATATTTGTGCCGGTCGTGGCTCTGTTCTACTGCCCGCAGGCCCCCAGAAGCTGTGGCGTTTGGGCCATCGCTCTGGGCCTGATTCCTGTCGTGTTCAGCTTTATTGCCGAGTTTACGTCCTTGGCCCTGCCGCCATGGTGGCCCGAATGGCCTTATACCACCCTGTTGGGTGTATCGATGAGCGTGCTGGGCTTTGTCGGGGCTTGGGCTGCCGAGGCATGGCTGTCCAAACCGATGACGATTAACCAGTAACCGTAAGCCTGTCTTAAGCTCGCCTTAAACGGCTGAATACCACTGCCGACCCGGTGTCATCGGGCCGTAAGCCGTCATGGCAGCATAGGGTAAGGGGGTACCCAGGTTTTGGTTGCCAAACCGATAGGCCGGGGGATGGTTTAAGGTGGGGTGGTTAAGGCGGGGTGAGTTTAAAGGGCTACGGGGGCGGCCTTGTAGGTGTTTTGTGGGGCCGTTAATGGCTTCCAGTCGGCTCACGCCAGCCTGGGTGGCAGTGGAAGCAGAAATGGGTGCCTGAGGCGATGCATGGTTAAAGCTGTTTTTGGGGAACAACCGGGAGACCTTGGCCATTAGCACCGGGCGGGCAATGACATCGATGATGGCGGAGCCCAGGAAGGCGTTGGCAAAGTGGTGCAGGGCGTTTTGGTTTGGTGAAAGCTTTTTGGACAAGGCCCAGCAGCCCAATTGTGTGCCTAAATACAGGCTGCCGCTGACAATTTGCCGGACCATCTCCTGGGTAATCAGCATGCCCCGTTCCTGGCTGTTAAAGTAGCCGTCGCGCTTGTAGGCCCAGTTAAACGTAACGGGTTTCAAGACGGCTGCTCCGATGGTGGCGGCCATCATTTTCAGGCCACTATTTATGGTGGTGCTGGTATAGAGGGGCGAAACCGGTAACTTGGTGAGGGGAGGCATAGGGGACACGCTCTGGATTGCTTCTCTTTGGTGTTGCTGGAAGGGGTGTGGCGCTATTATAAGCCGAACATGGGCCTGTATAAGAGACGAGCCGGCCTATCCCTGCTTTGGGCAGGGGGGTGTTTCTCAGCTTTGGGCTACAATGGAAGGGTATAGCGGTTTGGCGACAGGTAACGAATTGATGCATCCGCGGTTGTTGGCACGATGGATATGGGCCGGGTGTTTTGGGGCTGCCATGCTGTTGCCGCTTGCCGGATGCCAGCCGCCTGACATGCAGCTGCGCGATGCAGGCCATCCCATCATCAAGGTTGAGGCCAAGGTTGAGCATCCGCCGGTATACAGGAATGTGACGGTCGACGGGGCGCAGTTGCTCGAATCGCCTTACCCGGTGGGCGAATTTGGTCGTACTCTCCATTCGGCCTCCATTGGGGCCGGCCCCAAGACCTTTAACCCGCTTGTCAGCAATGATGCCACCTCGTCGGCCATGGCGGGGCTGATGTTTAGCGGGCTGGTGAACCGCAATGCCCACAGTGGCGAGTTCGAGGGGTGGCTGGCCCAGGGCTTCGAGATTGGTGCGGATCAGCGTACCTATACGGTCCGGCTTCGCCGGGGCGTGACCTGGAGCGACGGGGTGCCCATTACGGCCGACGACGTGGTCTTTACCTGGAACAAGCTGATCAAGACCGGCATGGGCAACCGCAGCAACCTTGATGTGATACTGGTTGACGGCAAGGCCCCGACGGTTGCCAAGGTTGACGACTACACGGTGCAGTTTGTTACCCCCGTGCCCTTTGCACCGTTTTTGGGAAGCCTGGGTAACCCGATTCTGCCCAAGCACGTGGTTGAGCCGGTTCTCAAGCAGGGGCCCAAGGCGTTTGATTCGTTTTGGGGTGTAAACGCCGACCCGGCTAGTTTTGTGGTGAGCGGCCCCTTCAAGCTCAAGCAGTATGAAACCGGTCACCGGGTGGTGATGGAACGCAACCCGGCCTATTTTGTGGTAAACGCCAACCACGACCGCCTGCCCTACGTAAAGCAGTACGTCACCGAATTTGTGCGGGACCTCAATGCCGTCAAGCTGTTGTTTGAGCAGGGTCGGGTCGATACGCTGGGGGTGCCCGGGCAGGACGTGTTTTACGTCAAGCAGTTGCTGCGGCCCAAGTTTGACCTGTATGACCTGGGGCCCAATACCGGCACCACGTTCTTCGGGTTTAACCTCAACCCGCGGCAGAACCGCAAGACGGGCAAGCCCTACGTCGATCCGATCAAGTCCGCGTGGTTTGGTAACCTGAAATTTCGCCAGGCCGTGGATTATGCCATCCGCCGTGACCAGTTGGTGCAGAATATCCTGCGCGGCGTAGGTGAGCCACTGTTTACCCCCGAGGCGCTTTCGTCAATCTACCTGCACCCCAAGCTGGCCAAAGGCCATCCGCACGATGTGGCCAAAGCCCGTCGCCTGCTTCAAGAGGCCGGTTTTCACTGGGACGCAGCCGGGCAGTTGCTTGATGGCCACGGCCACCGGGTACAGTTTGAGTTGCTGACCAACGCCGGCAACACCGAGCGCGAATCGGTGGGGGTCAGTATCAAGGAAGACCTGGAAGGCCTGGGGATGAAGGTGAACTTTAAACCCATTGAGTTTAACGTGCTGGTTAACAAGCTGGCCGAAACCATGGACTGGGAGGCCGTCATTATCGGCTTTACCGGCAGCACCGTTGAGCCGCATGGGGGCGTGAACCTGTGGAACAGCCAGGGGGCGTTGCACCTGTTTAACCTGCGCAAACCCGATCTGGACGGGGGGCCGTACCGCTATGTGGTAGAACCTTGGGAGCGGGCTGTTGACGACGCCTTTAACCGGGGCAGCAAGGTGATTGATGTTGACCAGCGTAAACCCTACTACTGGCGCTACCAGGAGCTGGTTTACGACAACCTGCCGGTTAGCTACCTGTACTCGCCCAATATCATCACGGCGGTCAACAAGCGCCTGCAGAACATCGATCCGTCACCGGTCACCGGGTCGGTGATGGACAACCTCGAGTCGATCTGGATTAAGCGGAAATAGCCGTTTTTAAGAGCCTAACCGGCCTGGCAGCTTTCGCACAGGCCGAACAACTCCAGGTTGTGGTAGTGCAGCTTAAACTTGGTTTGGGCCGATTCGATAAGGGACTCAAGGGTCTCTAAGGGGCAGTCGTGCAGCACCTCCACATGCTGGCACCGGGTGCAGACCAGGTGGTGGTGGTGGTGGGGATGCTCGGTTTTGGTCAGCAGGTCGTAGCGGGCTTGGCCGTCCTGTAGGTACACGCGCTGTACCTGGTGCTGCTGAACCAGGTAATGCAGGGTGCGGTATATCGTGGTCAGGCCAGCCGAGCGTTTGGGGCGGTTGGCCCGCAGCCAGTCATGCAGCTCTTGCACGGAGGCATGGGGTACGGCCCCCAGCGCATCGAGAACCACCTGGGTACTGCGCGGTGGCTTCTTGCTGCTATAGCTGGGAGAGGTGGTGGAAGAAGGAGGCAACATCAGGCGATATCCAACAACAGGGGCCATACAGGAGAACAGGGTGTCATGGCGGCGGGTGACGAGAGGCGCCTTATTTTTGAAAATGGTTTTCATTTTACCATGGCTTCGGGTATACTGCAGTCCATTAGAATCTGGGTGACGTGTCCCTATACGGCCTTACTGTCTTAATTGTCTTATTTTTTTATGCCCTATCCTGTTGCTACCCATGTCTTGTCGATGCCCCGGCCCATCCAGCAGCCCTCGCTGTCTGGTAACGGCTTGTCTCAGCGGGTGTTTACGCCGTGGTCGCCGTGGGCATCGTGGACACCACAGACACCACAGACAGTGCAGACACTGCAGACGCCATGGACACCGCAGACCCTGTGGACAGGGAATGGGTATAACACGGTGCCGGGTTCAGCCCCGTTTCAATATCCCCTTTCCCCGACGCTGCCCCCAGCCATGCCGTTGCACGACGTTCATTACCCGTTGTCTTCTGAGCCCTCACCGTCCGACTTGGCTGCCAAGGCCCCGGAGCAAGCCAGCCATGGATCTGAGTCGGCGGGAAACCGGCGTCGGCCCCTGAATTTTAAAAAACTGGCCCTTGCTGCCGGTGCGGTGTTGCTGGGGGTGGGAATCGGCCGGCTCAAGGCCCGTATGCCTGCTGCTGCCCCTGTCGGATCGCTGCTGCCGACGGACTGGAAAACCTACGCCCAGATTGCATCGGGCGTGGTGGCTGTCCGGTCGTTTAACAGCGCCCTAGACGTGCAGCCCCCGGCCTGGTTGACGGCGGTCGAGACGTCGGCCCTGCTTCATCCGATGACACTGGGTATTAAGGGCCATGCCCTCAGGCACCTGCCTGTGATGGCCGCCTATGTGGGCAGTGTGGTGGGTGTGACGAACTGGGCGGTCAACGCGTTTGACGACCATGTGGGTCGGGACAACCATATTCCGCGATGGGTGCCCAAGCTGGTGCTGTGGGCCACGGCTGTTTTGGGTGGTGCCAAGTTGTACCCGGCCCTGACCCGGCGGCTGGCCCAATCGGGTGTGCTGGGCAAGGCCCTTCAGCGTGAAGCCCGAAACGGCAGCGCGTTTGTGCAATCGACTCTTGGCGGCGGGGCGGCTGCCGGAATGATGTGTGCCAACGGCTGTTGCCCAACGGCAATTTGTGCCGTGGAGGTGGGGGATGCATTGGGGTCGTTGTTCTCGGGCCACTTGGCCACGCATGCCCATGAACGCGAACGGGCCCATGAGCGGCAACGGCAACAGGCCCAGTTGTCTCCCCTGCAAAAACGTCTTCAAACCATTCGGGAGGCTTTTGCGTGATGCCGGTTTCTCAGGTGAGTCCTGTGCGCATGACGCGGTTGCCATTACCCGTACGGTTTGGCCATGGTGGTCATGGTCGTCAGGGCGATGGCGCCCATTCTCATCCGCCTCACCCGCCCCATCAGCAACCAGATCCTAAACGCGGCTCTAAATCAGATTCTCAGCCGGATCCGCACCACCCGCACTATCACGTCCATGCCGACGGCACCCCGTGCACCCATGATCATGGCCATGATCATGGCCGTCATAGCGATCACCACCATCATCGTCACGCGCCGTCGGATCCGTCCGTCGCCCGTCGGCATCGGAGCTTGCCGCAGCGCGTGGGCGATTTGGTGACCGGTTTGTTTCGCAGCGTGTGGGCGCTCGTCACCAGCCCCTTCCGCGATTTAAAACACCTGTTGGGTATCGGCAGGGGGCAGAAGCCGGATCACGCTTAACGCCATCGGGCGGTTTTTTGGGTGTATTGGGTTGGGCTTACCCTTCCAGAACCGTTTTCAGCCGTTCAAAGGCGAAGTCCAGTTCGTCATCGTTGACCACCAACGGCGGGGCAAAGCGGATGACGTGGTCGTGGGTTTCCTTGCACAACAGGCCGCCGGCCCATAGTTTTTCGCAAAATGGCCGGGCCTTGGTGTTCAGTTCAATGCCAATCATTAGCCCCTTGCCGCGAACCGATTTAATGTGGGGGCTGTTAAGGGCACGCAGCCGTTGAAGGAAAGCGGTGCCTTTTTCCATGGAGCGTTCCACCAGTTGCTCTTCCTTCAGCACGGCCAGGGCGGCACGGGCCACGGCACACCCCAAGGGGTTGCCGCCAAAGGTGGAGCCATGGTCGCCGGGGTTGAACACGCCCAAGACGTCCTTGCGCGACAGGACGGCCGAGACCGGGTAGTACCCGCCGCTCAGGGCCTTGCCGATAATGATGACATCCGGTTTCACGTCTTCGTAGTCCACGGCAAACAATTTCCCGGTCCGGCCCAGGCCGGTCTGGATCTCGTCGTCGACAAACAAAACGTTCTGGGCCTTGCACAGTTCGGCGGCTTGCTTGAGGAAGCCGTCGGGGGGAATGTTGATACCCGCTTCGCCCTGGATGGGCTCGACGAGGAAGGCACAGGTGTTGGGGGTGATGGCAGCCTTCAGGGCCTCGATGTCGCCGTAGGGAATCATCACGAAGCCGGGGGTGAAAGGGCCAAAACCATCCTTGTATTGCGGTTCGCTGCTCATGCTGATGATGGTCGTCGTCCGGCCATGGAAGTTGTCTTGGCAGACGATAATCTCGGCCTGGTTCTCGGCAATGCCTTTGACGGTATAGCCCCATTTTCGGGCCGCCTTGATGGCGGTTTCCACGGCCTCGGCCCCGGTGTTCATGGGCAGCACCATGTCAAACCCCGTCAAGTCCACCAGGTCTTTGTACAGTAGGGGCAGTTGGTCATTGCGGAAGGCGCGCGAGGTCAGCGTTACCTTGGCGGCCTGGTCCTGCAGGGCGGCCAGAATCTTGGGATGGCAATGGCCCTGGTTGACGGCCGAGTAGGCACTCAAGCCATCGAGAAAACGGTTGCCGTTTACGTCGGTGACCCAGCAGCCTTTGGCTTCCTTAATAACGATGTCGAGGGGGTGATAGTTGTGGGCACCTAGTTTTTCTTCCAGATCAATATATGCCTGGGCATTCGGCAGGGTGGTGGTGTTCATCAATGAAGGGCTCCAAGAAAACGCTTTTTGGCAAAAAGCGTCAACATCCGCTAACAAAAAAACTGGATCCAGTTTACCCCAACTTCGAGGCGATTTGCGTGGCTTCTTCCACGGCCCGAGCCAGGACGGATCGAATTTTGCCGTCTTCCATCGTCAGTAATCCGGCAATGGTGCAACCGGCCGGCGTGGTCACGTCATCGCGCAAGGCGGCTGGGTGCCGCGAGCTTTGCTTAACCATCATGGCTGCCCCCAGTGCGGTTTGTGCCACCAGCGTCAGCGCCACGTCTCGGGGCAATCCCACGTTTACGCCACCATCGGCCATAGCTTCCATCATCAGGTAAAAATAGGCGGGTCCGGCCCCACTTAGGCCGGTTACGGCGTCCAGGTGCTGTTCATCAAGCGAGATGCACAACCCCACGGCGTTAAAAATGGCCTTGGCCATGGCGACATGCGTGTCGGTGGCTTCGGCTGACGGGCTGACGACGGACATGCCCTGGCCAATCAGGCTGGGGGTATTGGTCATCACGCGCAATACCGGGTTGTTGTAGTCGCTGCCGAGGGCATCCTGTATTTTTTTGATGGATACGCCGGCGGCGATCGATATAATGACCGTGTCTGGTTTCAGGCCACCGGCTTTAAGCTGCCCAATGACCGTTTCGACGGTGTTTGGTTTGACGCACAGCAGCAGCAGGGTTGTGTCGGCTATGTAGTCGCCCACGTTGGTGGTGGTGCGAATACCGGTGGCCTCGGCCACCCGTTCCTGCGATCGGCTGCTTTTGACGGCCGTCCATAATTGGGTGTCGTCGAGCAGGCCCGCTTGCCGAATGCCGTTGATTAGCGCGCAGCCCATAACCCCGGCGCCGATAACGCCAAGGGATTGCTGGTCCCAGCGGGGGGCTTGTACCTTATGGGCACACACGGTTAAACAAGGCTTCCACGGTTAACGGTTAACGGATCGACACGGGGCGGCCACCGACACATTGCAGCGGTGAACCGCCAGACTATTGTACGTGAAACCGATGGTCCCCGAACCGATTTACGGGGGACTGTCGGCAAGAACCGGCTAAATGATGTACAAATTGGTATACAGATCACAGCGTAAATTAAAATCAAGCGAATCGGCTTATCAGGGCGCGTGTCGCCCCGGTCATTGCTTGTGGCATGGGGCCTGTGCTATCCATAGAGGGCGGTGCGCGCGCGTATCCTTGTAGACGGGTTACCTGTGTGTGTGTGTGTGGGTATGTGCGTGCCGACTGGTTAGTAAAGCGAAGCGAAGGACACGTGGTTCATGAGCCCGGCTGCAACCCAATCCACCCCGACCCTGGCCATCAATACGGCCCAGTTGGTGGCGCTCTCCGTGTTGGGTGAAATTGCGCCTCCTACCGTCAGCCAGCATTACCGGGTGGAACCGACGGGCGGCTCGCCCATTTTGCTGCCCAGTGTGGGCGGAATCAGCTACAATGCTGGGCTGGGTGATCCGTGTGTGGGGATTGCAGCCGATCACGTAGAGCCGGGGGTGTCGATTCGCCATCCCAACGACAAGGCCAACCGGGCGCTGAACAGCTTTGCCTGTATCGGTAACACGGCCACGGTGGTTTCGGGTGAAGCCAAAGGCGCCACGGGGACGGTTATCGGCACCCATGGCGGGGTGGATCATGTGATGGTGCAGATGGCTGAGGACGTGCTGGCGCAGTTGGTCATCGGGGATCGCTTTCAAATCAAGGCTTACGGCCAGGGCTTGCAACTGGCCAACCAGCCCGACATTACGGTGATGAACATGGATCCTGGGCTGCTGGCCCGGTTGTGCCATGCCGATGGGGAACGGTTGAGCTGTCCGGTGACCCACCATATTCCTGCCCACCTGTTGGGGGCCGGACTGGGCGAAGAAACCTGCTACAGTGGCGATGTGGATATTCAGCTTTTTGACGAGGAAAGCGTGGCCGTTTACGAGCTCGATACCCTTCGGTTTGGCGACGTGGTGGCTATGATCAATTGCGATCACCGCTATGGCCGCATTTACCGAAAAGGATGGGTGAGCATTGGCGTGGTTTGCCATAGCTGTTGTGTTCAGGCGGGTCATGGGCCGGGGGTAACCACCATTTTAACGGGGCCCCAAAGCCACCTGATTACCGAATCCAACCGAGAGGCCAACCTTAAGGCGTATATCTAATACGATGCCTTTTGGATCATACTAACCAAGCGTAGGTGCAAAATGGCTGTATTACTACGATAGAGAGATTTATACGGCCTACTACGTCTTAAACCTTGGTATTGACAAGGTTTTTGCCTAAGTGTACAAACTACCCCTTACTTAACAATGCGTTAAAAAGACGTGGTGCGGGTTTTACCGCTTCCGAAAAATTTGGTACACTTATTCTGTTCCCAAGAAACGGTTCCCACAGAGTCAACCGAGTGGTTCCCCCATAAGTTTAGGCCTCTGCCGGGATGTGGATTGTAGATGAGAGGCTTGGTTCAGCCCACCGAACCAGGCGCGACGTGATGTTATTTTAGTTTGGGCGTGAATCACACGCTGTTGGTTCAGGAAATCGTTTTTTGGGCGGGATGTGAGGTTTTCTTTCATTCTGACTAAACAGATGTTACTGGAGAGGGGAACTTAAGTAAAAGACGCATTGAAAGCGAAACGGGGTCATGTACACGACCCTTTTTTTTTGCCAATTTTTTGAACCGTATTCGGGGTGTTTCAGAGTCCATGTCATCCCCATCGGGCATTACCACAGCAGGCACCAGCCGCCGGTGATGCCCGATTACACAATGACGTGTATAATGAACAAATAGATAGAGTAGTTTGTTCGCAACGCATGCCCCGTGCGGGTTTCGGCAAGGCCCGTGTGTGTGGGGCCGGGCGCCGTACGGTGGGCGCTTGTAGGATGCGGCCCGACGTAAGGTAACCACTTGGTAAGGACTCGGTGCGGTTGTCGTGAAGATTAAAATCAAGGAAGCGGCAAAGGATAAAAAAGACTGGAGCCTGTACCGGTTGGCCAAGGAGCTTGGGTTGCCCCAGCAGACGGTGTATTCGTGGGCCAGCGGGCGTACGCAGCCGTCGTATGAGAACATGGACAGGCTGTGCGACGTGCTGGACTGTGCCGTCGGCGACCTGTTTGAAGCGGAACCGGTTCAGCAGCGCTTATTTTAAGCGCGTTGGGTTGAACCGCTATTGATAGGCACAGCAGCGCTTATTTTAAGCGCGTTCGGTTGAACCGCTATTGATAGGCACAGCAGCGCTTATTTTAAGCGCGTTGGGCTGAACCGCTATTGATAGGCACAGCAGCGCTTATTTTAAGCGTGTTGGGCTGAACCGTTATTGGTAGGCACAGCAGCGCTTATTTTAAGCGCGTTGGGTTGAACCGCTATTGATGATAGGTACTGCACAGCGCTGGTTTGAAGCGTTTAGACGTTCTCTCACACGTCCATGTCGCTGAGCAACTGGGCAAACAACGCAGCCAGGGTCGGGTCGAGGTCCATGTTGCCCAGGGCTGGTGCCAGGTTAATGGGGTTGTTGGGGGCCGGCTGGGGCGGCACCAGAAAATCGTAGGGCATCCCCGAGGCCGGGCCCATCAGGGCCGTCATTAGCTGGCCAAACTGGAAGTCCATCCACATGGCGTACTGGTAGAAATCGGCCATCATCATCCCAAGTTGCTGTTCGTAGCCGTAGGCCGTCTCCATGGCCCCGGCCATGTAGGCTTCGTCCAGGGCATTCTGAATCATTTGCTGCTGGACAAACTGGCTGTTGCCGCCCTGCAGGGCCAGCAGATCCATGTAGTTGATGGGTTGCGACCCGCCGCCGCCATAGCCTTGGCCAAACATGGGGTTGTAAAAATTAGCCAGTTCCACAAGCATAACTGGTTGCTGGCCCCAGGGCATAAAGCCGTAGGGAACCATCCCCTGGGGGTACGGGCTGGGGTAGGCGACCGGCTGGGCATAAGGCGGGGCAAATCCGCCGCCATAGCCTTGCTGCTGTCCATAGGGATTGTAGCCCTGCTGCTGTCCGTAGGGGTCGTAATAACCTGGTGGCGGCGCGCCGTAGCCTGGCATCGGCATCGGCGCGTACGGTTGCTGGCCCCAGGGCTGGTAGTACATCGGGACATACACCGGGTAGGGTTGCCCATAGGGAGGCGGTGGGTAACCGCCTTGCGGGTAGGTCCAATAGGGCGGTTGCTGCTGTTGTTGTACAGGGGCTGGGGCCGCTGCCACGATGCCACGCGAGGGGTCGGCAGCCAGCGAGGACTTGGTGGCTCGCAGGTGCATCATGGCCTGGCTGGTGGCGTTTCGGGTTTGGGATAAAATGCCGTCTAAACCTGACATTGTGCGTCGTTTGCTCCTTGCAACAAGGGGGGCGATCCGTATAAGGCGGGGCGATTTTCGGGGTAAGCTGCCTTCTCTCCTTAAAGGCGGTATCGGCGGATGCCAGGCAATATTTAGGGTCTTAAACCCGGGTTTACAAAATCGTAACCATTGGGATTTTCAATCGGCCTTGGCTATGATGAAGGGGTTGTGTCGAGCCGACGAGGTGTTTCGGTTGGCCGCCCTGCCTCCTGCTCCCCTTATTTTGGGGGATTATCGTGTCACCATACTGCCCGTGGGGCATTTTGCCCTGGACGGCGGGGCGATGTTTGGCGTGGTGCCCAAAACCTTGTGGAGCAAACGGGTAGCGGCCGATGAGCAGAACCGCATTCGGCTGGCCCAGAATTGCCTGCTTATTGAGTACGGCGACCAGAAGCTGCTGCTCGACAGCGGGGTGGGGGGCAAGTTTGATGAAAAATACACGGCCCTTTATGCCGTCGAGCCGTCGGGCGGGATTGTCGAGGCCCTGAAGCGGGTAAACCTGACCCCCGAGGCTATCGACACGGTGATGCTGACCCACCTGCATTTTGACCACAGTGGTGGTTTGAGTGCTGTGGATGCGTCGGGTGTGGTGGTGCCCACCTTTGAGCGGGCCCGGCATTTGATTCACCAGGGCGAGTGGGCCCATGCCCATGCACCCAATTTAAGGGACAAGGCCAGCTACCTGCCCCAAAACCTCGATCCGTTGCGGGACTTGCCCGGCCTGGAGTTGTTGTCGGGTGACAAGAACGAGGTGTTGCCGGGGCTTTGGTTGATCAGGACCGGCGGTCATACCAGCGATCATCAGATTCTGGTGCTGGATACCCCCCAGGGCGGGTTGATTTACTGGGCCGATATTATTCCCACCCGGCACCATTTGGGGGTGCCCTGGGTGATGGGTTATGACCTCTACCCGGTCGAGACGATGGCTGTGAAGGTTCACTGGCTAAAGGAAGCCCATGACAAGGGGTGGTTCAACGTTTTCGAACATGACCCGGATCGGGCCATGGCCAAGCTTAGGCTGAATGAAGCACGACAAACCTACGAATGGGTCGAGCAAACGGGCGAACTGGCCGAAACAATTGAGGCATGACCCGTTTAGGCGTGGGGGATAGCTTAGTGTTTGGCCTTGTGCTTGGCCTTCTTTTTCTTTTTGGGCAAGGTGGCAACGAGTATTGGCGAAACGGCTATTTTTTTGGAACCGGGTAAGGCGCCACCCACCATCACGAAGCCATCGCCGTTTTGCGTGCCTCGGTGGGCCGGCGGGGCGTGCATGGTGCTTCGTCGGTGCCGAGGGGTGGTATTAACCCGTTTTTTTAGGCCAAAGGTAGGGGTGGGCAGGGTGAGTGACGACAGACGCATAGGCGGGGGGCGACTCCTTCGTTCCATATTCCTAGTTGCTACACTGGTCTTATCATAAGGGGGCAGCCCTCGCAAGCGCGGTTGTTGTCTGTGTTGGGCGCTTGTCAGATAATGGAGGCTGCCCTATGACGCCGATGAAGCGTTGCGTTAGATTTAGATGGATGCTCCTAGACCCATGCGGATGTCCCAATTGTTTGCGCCAACCTTGCGCGAAAACCCCCACGAGGCTGAGGTGGTCAGCCACCAGTTATTGACCCGAGCCGGCTATATTCGCCAGATTGCCCGTGGCATTTACAACTACCTGCCCCTGATGCAGCGGGTGATGAAGAAGGTCGAGGCCATCGTACGCGAGGAAATGGATCGTGCAGGGGCCCAGGAACTGCTGATGCCCATTATGCAACCGGCCGACCTGTGGATTGAAAGTGGTCGTTGGGCGGTTTACGGCAAGGAGCTGATCCGCTTCAAGGATCGGCACGATCGCGATTGCGTGCTGGGACCCACCCACGAAGAGGTGATTACCTCGACGGCCAACAACGGCATTCACTCCTACAAGCAGTTGCCGGTTAACCTCTACCAGATTCAGAACAAGTACCGCGACGAGGTTCGTCCCCGTTTTGGCCTGCTTCGGGGTCGCGAGTTCATTATGAAGGACGCCTACAGCTTCCATACCAGCCAGGCTGATTTGGAGCGCGAATATGACGTGATGGCCGAGGCGTACCGGCGTATCTTTTTGCGTTGTGGCCTGGACACGCGCATGGTGCAAAGTGACAGTGGTGCCATTGGCGGGGCCGTTAGCCACGAATTTATGGTGCTGACCCAAACCCACAGCGGCGAAGATGACGTGTACTATTGCGATAGTTGCGGATATGCCGCCAACGGCGAGCGGGCCGAAAGCATTTTGCCTGATGCCACCGTGGATGGCCAAGCGATTTTTGGCACCACCGAGCAGGTGGTGGACACCCCCGACTGCGATGATATCGAGTCACTGACCAAGTGCCTGAAGATGCCGGCCAGTCTGATTTGCAAGGCCTTGCTGTACATCAAGGACGAAACGATGCCCTTCCTTGTGTTTATTCGCGGCGACCTGGAAGCCGAGGAGATCAAGGTTCAGAACGCCGTGGCCGCCAACCACATTCGCCTGGCCGATGCCGACGAGGTGGCCGAGTTTGCCCACAGTGCCAAAGGCTATGTTGGGGTGGCTGGCTGGCGTATGTGCAACGAGGAGCTGCCGGGCTTCGAGGGCCGGGTTAGCCTGGTGTACCGGGCCGAGCATCTGAAGGAGTATCATCTGCAGCTGCCGGTGCTGCTGGATTCGAGCGTGTTGAACCTGAAAAACTTTGCCATGGCCAACAACGAAATCGGCAAGCACGTGGTGGGCTACAATTGGCCGCATGATCGTGCCAGCCAGGAACTGCTGGAAACCAACACCTTTGATCTTAAGCGGGCACGGGCCGGCGACCAATGCCCGACATGCCTGGCAGAACTGAACATGACGCGCGGCATTGAGGTGGGTAACATTTTCCAGCTCGGCACCAAGTATTCTGAGGCTATGAGCGCCACCTACACCGACGAGGATGGTACGGAAAAACACTTTGTGATGGGCTGTTACGGCATTGGTATTTCCCGTACGGCCGCTGCGGCCGTGGAACGTTACCACGACCAGGACGGTATTGCCTGGCCCATTCCCATTGCCCCTTATGTGGTTAGCGTGGTACCGGTTAATGCCGATGACCAGACCCAATGGACGTTGGCCAAGCAGTTGTACGACGATCTGCAGGCGGCCGGCGTCGAGGCGGTGATTGACGACCGTGACGAGCGGGCCGGTGTGAAGTTTAAGGACAGTGAGCTGATGGGTTTCCCCATCCGCGTGACGGTCGGCAAAAAGGCCGCCGACGGCGTCCTTGAGGTCAAGCTGCGCGAAGGCGGCGACGTCAAGGAGTTGCCTGCTGCCGAGGTGCTGCCCTACATTCGTTCGCTGGTTGAAGAGGCCACGGATTTTGCCAAGCTCGAGGCGCGGTTCAAGGCAGGTCAGCCAGCCGCAGCGGGGGCCGCTTCGTAAATGAGCGACTCCCATATCCGCAATTTCTGCATTATTGCGCATATTGACCATGGCAAGTCCACCCTGGCCGATCGCTTGCTTGAGGCCACGGCTTCCGTGGACAAGCGCGAAATGAAGGCCCAGTACCTGGACAACATGGATCTGGAGCGTGAGCGGGGCATTACCATTAAGCTGCAGGCGGCGCGCATGCAGTACGAGTACGAAGGGGATGCCTACACCCTGAACCTCATTGATACGCCGGGTCACGTGGACTTTGGCTACGAGGTGTCGCGCAGCATTATGGCCTGCGAGGGGGCCCTGCTGGTGGTGGATGCCGCCCAGGGTATCGAGGCGCAAACCCTGGCCAACCTGTACCTGGCCCTGGAGCATGACCTGGAGATCATTCCGGTGCTCAACAAGATTGATTTGCCCGGTGCCGAACCGGAGCGGGTGGCCCGCGAAATTGAGGAAGTCATTGGTCTGGATGCCAGCGAGGCCATCCTGTGCAGTGCCAAGGAAGGTATCGGCATTACCGAGATTCTGGAGGCCATCATCAAGCGGGTGCCCCCGGCCAAGGTAAACAAGGATGCCCCGTTGCGGGCGCTGGTGTTTGACAGTTACTTTGATCCGTACATGGGTGTCATCACCTACTTCCGTGTGATGGACGGCACGATGAAGGACGGCGAAAAAATCCGGTTCATGGCCAACCAGAGAGATTTTGAGATTACCGAGCTGGGGGTTATGCGGCCCAACCGGCAGCGGGTTAATACCCTGTCCAGTGGCGAGGTCGGGTATATGGCCGCCAGCATCAAGGAAATGGGCCAGTTTGTCGGCGATACCATTACGCTGGCCGGCAAGCCCGCCACCGAAGCGTTGCCAGGCTACCAGACAGCCATGCCCATGGTGTTCTGCGGCTTGTACCCTGTTAACAACGAGGATTACAAGGACCTGAGCGATGCGCTGGAGAAGCTCAAGCTCAATGACAGCAGTATCGTGTTCGAGCCGGAAACGTCGCAGGCTTTGGGATTTGGCTATCGCTGCGGCTTTCTGGGCCTGTTGCACATGGAGATTGTGCAGGAACGGCTCGAGCGTGAGTACGACCTCGATCTGATTGTTACGGCCCCGTCGGTTGTGTACAAGGTAACGACCGTGCGCGGCGAGGTGCTGGATGTGGACAACCCGGCCAACCTGCCCGAGCCGACCCTCCGCGAAAAAATCGAGGAACCGGTGGCCAAGGTCAGTATCATTACGCCCAACGAGTACGTGGGGACCCTAATGGAACTGAGCCAGGCGCGGCGCGGCGAGTTCTTGACGATGGACTACCTCGACACGACCCGTGTAAACCTGCAGTACCTGATTCCGCTCAATGAAATGGTAACGGACTATTATGACCAGCTTAAAAGTCGCAGTCGTGGCTATGCCAGCATGGATTACCATTTCCATGGCTATCAGGAATCGAAACTCGTCAAGCTCGATATTCTGGTGGCCGGCGAACCGGTGGATGCGCTCAGCGCCATTGTGCACCAGGACAAGGCCTATGGTGTAGGGAAGGCACTGACCGAGAAGCTCAAGGACATCATCCCGCGGCAGATGTTCGAGGTGCCCATCCAGGCGGCCATTGGTGGCAAGATTTTGGCCCGTACCAACGTCAAGGCCATGCGCAAGAACGTGCTGGACAAGTGCTATGGGGGCGACATTAGCCGGAAGCGCAAGCTGCTGGAAAAGCAGAAAAAAGGGAAGAAACGCATGAAGGCCGTCGGCCGGGTCGAGATTCCGCAGGACGCCTTTATGGCCGTGCTGAACCTGTCGGGCGACTAAGGCACGGCTATACCGGAGCGCGTAAGGTGGGAGAGAGTGCCCGTTGGTTTGCGGGGTTTTGCCGCTGTCTAGGGGTTTTGTCTCGCCACCTCACGCGCAAGGATGCAAGGTCCCTCTGGCCGTGTTTGGCACGGCGTGGTGCGGGGCGCTGCATCGCGCCACGCCTGCGTCTAGCTTTAACAGGCATGGCAATGGGGTAAACAAGCTTGTTTGCCGGTTATCTGCCGGCGCGGCTGCCTTACAGGCGTCGATCACACATCCCTTCGGTTACCTGCAACATGGGGTAGGGAGCAGGGGTGCCATGAATGCACGGACAATAGCCCCGCTTCCGACATGCAGTAAAAAGCGGGGGCGGTGTTTTTTGATAGGGTTAAGCTTCATTTAAGGTTGCGGGCGCTGGGTTGGTTGACTTTTTGGGCCGTTTACCGGATAGTAACATTGGTTACATTTCCCTAACCAAAAGATGGAAACCCAATGGTATTGCTGCTCTTTAACCAAAGTAATCAAAGCACCCTGAGTGCTGACACCAACAGACACGGTTGGTGGTGGGCCTAGTTTTGGCCCCACTTTGTTAAGCAGTTTTACGCACAACAAGGTTTGACTACCGGGGCCGCACTTTCCAGTGAGGCCCCGGTTTTATTATTCCGTGAACCCAGATCCCTTGAATCCCTTGATATAGACAGGATTTACCCCCTCTAACGATGCCTTTGTCGACGCAAATGAGTTTAATCTCCAAATACAGCAGCTTCAACACCAACCTGAACTGGTCGTGGTGGCGTCTGACGATGGCCGCAGCCCTAGGTGGTGGTGAAGCAGCCAGGTTTCTTGGCTTTGATCAAGGCATCCTGGCAGTTTGCCCCCTAACCCTTCCCCCCATAACCGGTCATCGATAACCCTCGCCCCTCTCCCCGTATGGTTTCGATGACCGGTTTGTTTTGTTTTTACTCCCTTTCTCCTTCCTCCCCCTTCTCCGTACACCACGTTTAAGAAAGTCCCCTGCCCCCGATGACGATTTCCTCGACACTCCTGGCTAAAATGGTTTCCCAGACCCCTGGGCTGGTTAACCGTACGCTGGGTACCATGGTGATGAACTCGGAAGGGGCTGGCGGGTATGCCCTGAACAAGTTTATCCAGGACTTGGGTATTGCCGCCGTGCCAAGGTTGACGGTCAGCCGCAGCAAGACCGAGCGGGCCGAAATCTCCTTTATCGAGCTGGCCGAATCGCTGGTGTATTGCTACGGGATTGGCGGGGCCGGCAAATACATTTTTGAGAACCTGATGCATGGGCTGGTGCCCAAATCGGTGGGGCTCAACAAGTCGGTTTTAACCAAGTCCGTCGAAGCCATCGAGAAAGGCGCGCCACAGCTGGCTCGTCATGCCGTGTCTACCAAGGCCGGTGTCCTGATGGCCTCTGTGGGGCTGATGGCCGTGTCGGCCCAGTATTCGCTGCATTTCCTGAAAAACCTGATGACCCACAACGTCTTTAAGCAGAACAAGTTCAGCGACGTGGTGAACCTGTCCCATGGCAAGTCGGTGGCCGATGACCACAACCCGGTGGTAACCAAAGCCAAGCGCCGCATTGTACAGGCAGTCAGTGTGGGGGGTGCCCTTATTTTGGCAGGGATGGGCCTGGCCCGGTTTGGCCATAAGCTGCCGACCCCCTTGTTCAATGTGATCAAGGCGGGGGTAAAGCACCTGGATTTTGCCCACGGCAAGAAGGCGTATACCTTGTCCCAGCCCTTGCTTCGGTATGTGTTTGCCCCGATTAACGTGTTGGGCTATATTGATGCGGCCCGCGATAACCTGGAACGCGTTGAGACGGCGACCCGCCTGGCTGTTGTGGTACCGTCGCTGCTGTACGGGCAGGAATTGCTTGAAAGCGCCATGGCGTCCAGTGTGAAAGGGTCCATGCCGCACCTGTTCAACCCGGCCGGCAGTGCCAAGACCCTTAAGCAGTTGGCCACCGAGGCTGTTGGTGAGGCCGGCTCGCTGAGCAAGGCCATGCCCACCTTTGCCAAGCATATGGCCGCCAAAAACAGAATTTTTGGGGCCCCCCTGCTCTTTAGTATCCTGATTCCGGGTGTGGGTGTGGCCTTGCTGAACCGTGCCTGGACCAAATACCGCTATAACCGTAACCTGCCGTCGGCCAACCCGTTGCAGCGTCACGAAAACGAAACGACGGCGCAGCTCGACAAAATCGGCCAGATTGGTGATCAGTTGAAAACCATTGCCCAGCAGGAGCCGTCTGCCAACGCCTTGAGCAAGGGGCCCGTTGAGCTGGCACCGGTACAAGCGGCCGCCGCCCAAACCCCTTACCGTTACGGCTATCAGCCAAGCGGTGCTTATTCTTACAACCAGTCGCCCAACTACCTGACTGTTTCGCGGACGGAATCGAGTACCTACTCGCCCTACAGCGCCACCTATGCTAGAACCTACACGCAAACCTTCCCCCAGACCTTCCCCTATACGTTGCCCAACCGGTTTGCACAACAGGTTACCCAGCCTTATCCCCTCAACAGCCGTGGTAACCTGACGGTATAGCTATAGCTATACCCGGCAAGACGTGTGGTTGGCTGCGCAAGAAAAAACCCCCGACGATTGGTAGATGGTCTCAATCGTTGATCGGGGGGTTGAATCGAAATCACCCGGACGGTTTATCCGTCCTCTCGTCCACACCCTAATCTTTCATCAAAAACGACGTGGGAGTTCCGTGAGCGGTGCTTCTGCACAAGCCCAACGGCCACATCAAACCCGATTGGCAGGGGGACACGGTGGTATGAAGTTTGGGTCAAGTCAAAATAAGGCGCCAGCATTTGGAGTTTGAAAAATAACCCTATGTCCCACCTTCCTGTGGTGGCTGGTTTTGTCGCCTTGTGGTTTTCTTTGTGGGTTTTCTTAAACGGAGTTCGGTTCTCTTCCTGTGGCTGCTACCAGGGAAACGGACAGGGTTGCAGCGTATGGGGCTCCTCAAGTCGGGACAGACGGTGTCGTTTTGAAAAGGGGAATACAGAAGGGTAATGCCCGCGCACGGGCGCTTAACCCAACACCGTTATATACGAAAGCAAGGCCACCAAGGTAATGCCCATCAGCATCCACGCCGGTGACGTGGACATACGGGTGGCCACGGCAGCCAGAACAATGGGTTTTGAACGATGCTGGGTCATAGTTGGTGTGGGGGGTCCTTGCAAAAAAACTGTTTACGGTTTGACGAGGATTCGGGGTGACGGTCTCGTATCATCTTGTCTTGGGGTAATACACGTGTCGGAGTACGCAGGGGTTTCTTTAGGGGAAAGGCCCGTTTTGTAAAGTGTGCGGGTTACAGCAGTGGCGAAACAAGGGCTTGTAACGCTTTTGTAGAGGGCGTTTCTGCTTTCTGGTCGTCGTGTAACAATTGCCACAGAACCAGGTATTCCTGGTTGCCTTTGGGTCCCTGAATGGGAGATGGGGCCAGGCCGTCCAGACGCAAGGCCTGGTCATGATCACGGGCCAGGGCCAGTATGTCCGACAAGGTACCGAGCAAAATGGTTTCCAGTTCCTGGCGGGATTTTACAACACCGTCAAACCCGCTGCTGTTGCAGTAGTCCCGGTACTCGAACTGGGGCTTGAGCAGGGTCAGCAGGGTGGAGGTCTTTGCTGGGCCTGGGGTCAGGCACGGCCAAACATAGGGCAGGGTTTTCTTAAGGGAAATAAAACTGACGTCCACCACGGCCCAGGTGGCAGGCGGCTGGCTGACCATGGCCGGTGTCAGGGTGTTGACGTGGGTTTTTTCCATCACGGTTACGTTCGGGTGGTTGCGCAGGGACCAGTCCAGCTGGTTGGTTCCCACGTCGATGGCCCAGACATGCCGTGCTCCGTGCTGGAGCAGGCAATCGGTAAATCCGCCGGTCGATGCCCCGATGTCCAGGGCGACCACACCGGTGGCGTCCAGGTTGAAGGTGGTGAGGGCCCCTTCCAGCTTTAGCCCGCCCCGGCTGACGTAGCGCTGGGCCGCCCCACTCTTAAGCCGCACGGCATCGCCGGGCTTTACGATGGTGCCGGCCTTGTCTACCCGCTGGTCGTTTACGAGAACCTGGCCACTCATCACCAGGGCCTGGGCCTTGCTCCGGGTGGGGCACAGGCCCGCTTCAACCAGCCAGTGGTCCAGGCGGGTTTTTTGGGAGGGTTGGTTTGAAGGGTCGGTCATGGGGATCGTCACGGTTGGTCACGGCTGGTTGTGATCGGGCTAAGGCTTTGCTTATGATGGAGAGGGCAGTTTCTGCCAAGAGAGGCATGTGTGCGCATGGACGGGGACGTCCAGAACCAGGAGAAAGGCAAAGGCCTGAGACCGAATGCACCCGTTGTTTGGATTGTTGGGCATCGCAGCCATTCTAGCGCTGGCCTATGCCATGAGCAACAACCGCCGTGCCATTAACTGGCGTACGGTGGGGGTGGGCTTCGCCTTGCAGTGGCTTATTGCCTTGTTTGTGCTTAAGGTGCCGGCCGGTCAGGCCTTGTTTACGGCCATTACCAAGGGTATTAACCATCTGCTGACCTATGCCGATGCCGGAGCGGCCTTTGTTTTCGGCCCGCTGGCTGCCCAGCCCGTCAGAATGGTGGAATTATTCGGGCCGGGAGGCGATTTTATCTTTGCCATCAAGGTGACCAGCGCCATTGTGTTTATTGGCCTGCTGGTAGGGGTGGGGTACCACATTGGCCTGTTGCAACGGGTTATTGGGGCGTGTGCCTGGGTCATGTACAAGCTGATGGGCGTCAGCGGCTCGGAGAGCCTGAGCAACGTGGCCAGTATTTTTGTGGGTAACATCGAGGCCCAGCTTATTATTAAGCCGTACCTGTCCAGTATGACCCCCTCGGAACTGCTGGCCAGTATGGCCGGCAGCCTGGCCTGCATTAGCGGCAGCGCCATGGCCATTTTTATTGCTCTGGGGGTGCCGGCCAACTATGTGCTGGCTGCCAGCCTGATGGCGGCCCCCGGTGCCCTGGTGATTGCTAAGCTGATGTACCCGGAAACGGAGACTTCCACGACCCAGGGCGATGTGAAGCTGGAGGTGCCCGTCACGTCGGTTAACCTTATTGATGCTGCCGCCCATGGGGCCTCGGACGGTTTTCGCATTGCTCTGCAGATTTTGGCCATGCTGATTGGCTTTATTGCTGCTATTCATCTGGTTGACGGGGTCATTCATCTGCTGGGCACGGGGCTGGTTAAGGTGGGCATTAACCTCACGGGCCTTGGGGTGAACCTGGCCGAGCTGTCGCTCAACGGTATTTTGGGACACCTGTTTTCGGTGGTGGCGTTTATGCTGGGGGTGCCCTGGCATGAAGCCGGTACGGTGGGGGCGTTGATGGGCACGAAAATGGTGATCAACGAATTCGTGGCCTACCTGCAATTGTTGCCGATGCTCGAAGGTGGGCAGTTGTCGGCCAAGTCGGTGGCCATTGTAACCTTTGCCCTGTGTGGGTTCGCCAATTTCGGGTCGGTGGCCATGCAGATTGGTGGTATTGGCGAAATGGCCCCGTCTCGCAAACACGACCTGGCCAAGTTGGGAGTACGGGCCCTGTTGTGCGGCACAATGGCCAGCTATATTTCTGCTGCCATTGCGGGAATATTGCAGGGGATACCAGCGGCAGCGGCGTAAGGGGAGCTCCTGAAAAAGGGGGATTTGTTCTGGGCTGGTCGAGAGTAAGCTACAATAAAAACCGAACCGGTGACGGCGCTTTTTTTCCAAGCGCTGGACACGAAAGAACACGAGACACGGAGCCCCTTGCAGATGGAAACCAAGGCATTTTTTGAATCGGTGGTCAACGAGTACGACGACTTTATCCTGCAAGTCGTGCCGACCTACCCGGACTTGATTTGGGCTTTGTTTTACTATCTGCCCCAGGATCTCAACCCCAAGCACGTGGTCGATTTGGGTTGCGGCACGGGCAACATTACCCAGGCCGTGCACCACACGTTTCCTCAAGCCCGCATTACCTGCGTGGACGAAGCCAGCGGGATGTTGAACCAGACGGCCAAAAAAGTGGACCCCACGCACCTGAATTTTGTGGAAGCCCACTTCAACGATTTGATGTTGCCCCCGGAACGGTTTGGGTTGGTGGTCAGTAACCTGGCGGTGCACCATATTACCGACGACGAGAAACAGGCGTTGGTCAAGAAGGTTTACGACTGGTTGGCGCCTGGCGGGGTGTTTGCCATTTCGGACGGTTTTCGTGCCAAGGACGAGGCCCTGCACCAACGCGAGCTGGATTTGTGGGGTGAGCTGGTGCTGGATGCCGGCATGGATCCAAAAGACTGGGCCGAGGCCGAGAAGCATCGCAAGGCCCACGACCTGTATGCCAACGATCGCGATTTTTGCCAGTGGTGTCTTGAGGCAGGGTTTGCCAGTGCCGACATGGTGTTTCGCAAAGGCGTGTGGGGCGTCATCCATGCCCGCAAGGCATAGCGTGTGTATGTACGTCTTTTACGGGTAATACGATAGGCCTACAGGGGAATGAACCGGCCGCTGTTCTGTGTGGCCTGAAAGCAGGCGGCAGTGACGGTCGGTCAGATTGAAAGGGGTATTTTTTGGGGTCGCCTGGTCAATCCGTAGGCCGGTTTCAAATTGCGCAGGGCCGTTAATAACTTGTTCAATATTTACACGCTTTTTACACTGGGGCCGATTCTATTTTTTGTGGACTGGCTTGGCGTTATACTGGCAACTGTGTCTGGTTGTTTGGGGCGCCGTCCCCTGACAAAACCCAACAAAGTGTTGAGAGTTAATGGCCGTTTCAGATGTCCCTACAGCTTAAGGAAGTACAATGGCTACTGGCCAGGGAAGTGGCCGGTATTGAGACGGCCCGCGATGCGCTGGTGCAATTGCAGGTGTCGAGCAAAAAGGCCCTGCAGTATCTGGATCAAAGCAACCCGGTCATGGCCCAGGGATGTGTGGAGCAATGCTTTACCACCATGATGTGTGTCCTGCACTACCTGAACATTGATATCGAGCAACTGGTCAAGCGTGAACAGCGCCGCCAGAACCAGAACAAATACGGCACAATGAACCGGGTCATCATGGTCTTTGCCGACCATGCCGAGCTGCGGGTGGAGGGGGAATTGCGAGGTACCTTCCCGTTGTACACTGACGAGGATGCCCAGGACATTCAGGACATTGCCCAGGTCTTCCAATGCCGCATCGAATATGCCGACCACGTGCAATTGACCATGTTCGATGCCCAAGCCCAGTTCCAAGCCGGTGCAACGGGACAATCCAAGGCTTCTTAGGGACGTATAGGGGATGCCTGGAGGCAATGAGGGGATGCTATGGAGAGCGTCAAAACCGGTCTCAAAACCGGTAGATGTAACGGTGTGTTACGCCAGAAACCCCTTGCCCTGAGCGTTATTGGCGGCTATTGTCATCTGGCTGACATCGGGGGATTAAAATGATTGTTTTAATAAAAATATATTTTGTATCTTGTCCACCCATGCTGACTGCTTATGACTCACAGAAAGAAGAAAGTGCGAGGACGTTTATCATGGCCATTAATTCGTATGGAAATCCGTATAGCAACTATCAAGGGGATAGCCAGAACGGCTACGTCCCTGGGTTTTTACCGGGCGACGAGGATACCCTCGTTCAGCTTCCGGCCCCTACGCCTTCCGCTACCCCTAACTCTGCCCCGGCGCCAGCACCAGCGCCTAGTTATGCACCCCCACCACCGCCGTCGGGTTATGGCGAGGCCGGTTTGGAGTTGTCTAGCAGCATGTATGCGTCTGGCAGCATGTACGAGACCGTGGTTTTTAATGACGGGTTTTATAACACCACCGCCCAGGCTAATGAGGCGCTCGATGCTTTGGAGCAGGCGGTCACCAGCGTTTGGTCGGGCGGCGGCTCCATAGACAACTTCCCGCCGCAACCCTACCCTATCGATGATCCGCTTGGCCCGTTACCGATGCCACTGTCGGACCCGCCGTATAAAGCCCCTTTGCCGGTGTCGACAAACCCGGTTGATCCGATGGATCCGATCGACTTTTATCCGCCGCAATTGCCGTGGGATCCCAACTAGGGCGATCACGCGATTGCTTGTCCCTCCGCTCCTTACCCGGCTAAGAGCCAAGGGTAAGGGGTAGAGGCCAGGGGTATGAATACGCCCGTTTAGTTTTCCATCTGTTAAAGAGAGAGAGAGAGAGGATACTGCCTTATGTCTGATTTATCCGGTATTAATAACGCCCTGAGCTATTTGGGCTTGGTGGTTGTTGATGTCAGTGCCCCTGCCAACCCGTCGGTAGGGGGGGCGCCCATATCCACGGTTTCGTCGGTGCCTACAATTACGTCGGCCCCAACGCCATCACCATCCGTCGATACCTTTGAACAGTCGAACCTGTTAGGGGTAACCCACCCTGCCTATGCCGGGTCGGTCGAGCCCTATCCGGATGCCCCCATGCCCGGTTATACCGACGGGTTACTGCAAAGCGTGGCCGGCGTGGCCGGTGCCCTGTTTGCTGAACCTGCTGAAAATCTGGCCAATGCCGTTATGATCGGTGCGCAAGCCATGTCAGAACTGGAGAACCAGACCCCGATACCACCCGAGCCCAGTTTTATAGATGATTTCTTCAGTAATCCCGTTGGCCAGTTCGCGCTTGAAACAGCAGAAATCACGGCCAATGTGGCAGTGGGCTTTGGTGAAGGCCTTGCCGATGGGGCTGGTAATATTGGTGGGGCTGTGGTCGATACGGCCACTGGAACCCTCGAAATGGCTGCGGAAGGCGTTGATTCGGTTCAAGCCGGTGTGGGTGTGGTGGTGCAAGCCACCGGTCAGGCGTTCTCACCTGCTGCACATGAGTTGGCTGGGTATGTTAATGACCAAGTGTATCCAGAGTTAGTAGAAGGCCTGCAGGCAACCTACGAGCAGGTTCAGGCGGATGCCCATTTTTCAACGACCGGTGGAGAAATTTTTGACACGGTTGTCGATGGATCCATTGATGGTCTGCAGGAGTTCAAGGACGACTCGAAGGCGTGGGGGGACGACTTCGAACAGGGTATTCGTGATGATGCCGCACAAGCTCGCGAAGAGGCCTTGGCCGATGGTCATATCGACACCCTTGAAGGGTTCGAGTTGGCTTACCATGGTGCCCTTCAGCAAGTGGGTAGTACGGTGGGCCTTGTAACCGAAGACCCGCTTTTGGCTGGCGGTGCTGCCGTTGTTGCTGTTGCCGCAGGACCCGTTATAGGCCCTGCGCTTGAGACAGTAGGGTATAGTACCATTGCCATGGGGGCTACCGAAGGCCTGAATGACATTGTGCAGGGCATCGAAAACGACAACCCCGAGCAGATAGTCAATGGTGTTAACACGGCAAGTGCTTCGGCCTTTGATGGCTTTACTGAACTACTGGGTTCCATGTTTTTTAGGCCATTAGGCAGTGCGGACAACCTGGATGACGGGCTTCGTAGCGCCGATAATCTGGATGACCTCGCTCACCTCGATAACGTTGATGATGCACGGCATGTGAATGATCCCGCCGACCCGGATTACTATCTCCGCGATGAAAACTATGCCGATAATGTGCCGAGTGGGACACCCGAGACGCCTGAACCTCACTTCTTTGAGGGCGAAATGCCCGAGGGCTACCGATTGGAGGGTGAGGGCGGCATGCCGTTTGATCCGATGAATCCACATTCGACCAATCCCTTGGATGAGGCAGATGTACCGGAGGACTTTTGGAATGATCTTGATACCCCTCCAGCCAGTGGCGGCACACCTGCTGATTCAGCACCGACACAGCGCCCTGAACCTGATAACCCTGATGCTTCAGATGTTTATACGAACTCTGGGGATGTCGATGGCCTTTCAGAGTTTCGCGAACAAAATGCGTTTGATCCCCAGGACTATCAGAGGCCGACACCAGAGGGTCCCACAAGGCCCCCCGCTGATCCTGAACCGTCGAGCCAGTCGACCAGTAATTCCGAATCGAACCCCGGCTTTGATGAGCCCGACCCGGCGGACATTAGCCTTGATGAGCCGACCCCTTTAAGTGGCCATAGCGATGATGCCGGCATTATGGATTTGCGCGACAACGAAGCCCTTGACGAAATGCGCCGCCAATACTTTGAAGGTGAAGCACCTGATAGCGCCAGCATGTTCGACAAGGTCGAATTTGATACCGATGATCTGAATCACGCCCGATCAGAGGCCCCGGTGCCACTGGCAGATCCGCCCTCGTCAACCGCAACACCCGATGCCGATACATCCAGTACCTTTAACGGAGAATATCAATACAACCCCGATGCAGGAACGACTCGAGGTCTTGAAGGGTCGGACAGGGAGGGCATCGACTTATCCCCTGAGGAGATAGAACAGCTTAGCCTGGAACTGGAGAGAGACCTCTTCGAGAATCCAGACTAATAATGCGGTCTGAACCGGTTTATGAGTTCATCCATACACAGCCCCGGGTTTCGGCTCGGGTGCTGTGTATGGGCTTTGAGTGGTTATGCAGGCAATTTGGCTGTGTTTTTGCGTTAATTAGGGTATGACCCGTGACGTGGACCAAAAAAAGCCGCGAAAGGCCGACAAAGCCGATAATGCGACCCTGCAGCGCCTGAACCAGTTTGTGGCCCAGCAGGGGCAATTGTCGCGGCGCAAGGCCGACGAGGCCATCATGGATGGCCGGGTAACGGTCAATGGCCGGCCCGCCGAAGTGGGACAGAAAGTGCACCCCCACCTCGACAAGATTTTTTTGGACAAACAGCCCCTGACCCTGCAAAAGCAGCAGTATGTGGTGTTCCACAAACCCAAGGGGGTGCTGACCACGGCCAGCGATCCCAAGGATCGTCAAACCATTTACGATGTGCTGCCCAATCAGTACAAGCACCTGAAGCCCGCCGGCCGGCTCGATCGCAATACCAGTGGCCTGTTGATTCTGTCCAACGACGGCGATTTTTTGAACCACCTGATGCACCCCAGCTTTGGCCACAAAAAACTGTATCGGGTGACGGTGGACAAAAAACTGACCCGCACCGTCCTTGAACAACTGGAAGCCGGTGTCTGGTTCGAGGCCGAGCAGGTGCATGCCAAGGCCGTGGTGGCGGAAATCCACGATGTGCACAAAATCGACCTCAGCCTGACGACAGGCTACAACCGCCAAGTGCGGCGGATGTTTGAGGCGCTGGGCTATACCGTGGTTACCCTGAAGCGCTTGGCCATTGGCCATGTACAACTGGGCAACCTGTCTCCTGGCCAGTGCCGTCCCCTAAGCCTGCGCGATCGGCAGGCCTTTTTACGTAAACAGCGCCAATAAAACAAACCCTAAAACAAACCATCACAGGTGGGTCTCGTGTATGCAACGTGTATTAAGCGTTCCAAGTGTGTCTGTCTCTACTCCCCGTATTTTAGATCCCCATACTTTGGGTGTTTCAGGTCGTAACGGTTTAAGCCAACGCGTGGGCATGGGATGGCCCGGGCTTGGTGTGCCACAACCCAGCCTGCCAGGCTGGTCAATGCCCCAGGATTCTGTACAGTTTGGCTCGGCCAAGCCCGGTCTGGACGATCTGGTGGCCGAGCTCAAGCCGGTGGCATCTGGTGCCGAGGCGGCGATCCTGCAGGCCGTCGACGACCACTGCCTGAAGGTGTTTACCCACTACCCGAAAACCACCGATCTGCTGCCGCTGTTCGAGCGGGCCGGGGTTCAGGTGCTTCGTGCCAGCCAGGATGACACGGTGGCGAATTACCTGGATTTGCGCGATGCCCATGCTATGTATATCCATGTGACCCCGCCGGCCTTTCGCCCCCATTTGTTGGACGTGGCCCAGATAGAGCTGGCTTCGGACCCGGCGATTCTGACCTTTTTTAAGGCCCTTAACGCCAGCGACGTGCCGAGCCTGATCATCGACGATCGCCAGCCCTCCCTGGCGTTGGATAACCAGGTGCAGCACGAGTACATTCACCTGGCCCAGGAGCGCATGGGGTTGCAGCCGGCCGTCGGGCCCAGTGGCGATTTGGTTGGCGATGTTCGGGCCATGGGCGATGCCAATGAGCTGTTTTCCGCCATAGTATACGTGTACAACGAAATCGGGCCCCCCATTCTGGAGCTGGCATCGTCGTTGCGGCATGCGGCCAGTCAGCCGCCCGTACCTTATGAAGACCAGGTGGCTGCCCAGTTGAAAAATACCGGTGTACAGGAGCGCCAGGCCCATGGGTTCTTTTTGACCCATGCCGACCGCTTGGCTGTGGACCCCAGCATTACCAAGCTGTCGAGCGACTATGCCCCACTGTGGGACTTTGTGGCGGACAATGCCCACCTGACTGGCCTGCTGTGCCGTGACATGCACGAAGTTCGGGCGCTGGTGGAAGCCCATGCCGCCGGCAAGGATGCCGCGTCGCAACCGCCGTCGTCACCACCCCCGTCTATGCCCGGTACGCAAGACGGCAATGCTCCAGACGGCAACGCTTAGGCGCGGCGTTTTATCACGAGCAGAACCGCTACTGCCCCCATCGCCCAAAACAAGGGGTGACGGCCCAGCTTGAGCAGAAACAGCCCGAGCAGGAGCAGGCCGCCCCATTTCAGCAGTTGGCCCATCCATGACGGGCTGTCGGGGTTGATCATCGGGTTGACGGGTGCTGCGTCGCGGAACGGCAGGCCGCAATGGCTGCAATAGGAAGCTTCGACCGGCTGTTTGGCCTGGCATTGGCTGCACAGCTTCTGGATACCATTCGGGCTGTGGGACGAAGCCTGATTGGTCTTGCTGGGCGGGGGTTGGGTGGCTTGAAACATTAAAACAGCCTTAAATTAAAGAATAAGGGCAAGTTTTTGGCGGCTTTTGGTGGATTTTCATAGAATTTTAAACCAAACTGGTCTAAATAATGGATGACACTTGCCCGATACTTGTAAGAGACTGGCCCCATCGAGTAGAATGGAAGTGTGGGGGACCGCTGTAACAACAGTCCTGATTGCAGCCAAGCTGACCACAACCCTTGCCTCATCAAAAAAGTTTGCAAGTCGACTTCCAGGATAGATTGAGTGCCCTTTGTTACCATTGATTCGTTAACGTCAAGCGACTGTTTTTCATAAAGTCAAGCATAAGATACGGTTTAGCCCATGTTTGAACGGTTTACTGAAAAAGCAATCAAGGTCATCATGCTGGCCCAGGAAGAAGCCCGTCGTTTGGGGCATAACTTTGTGGGAACCGAGCAGATTTTGCTGGGCCTGATTGGTGAAGGTACAGGCATTGCGGCCAAGACCCTGAAGGGCATGGGCGTTAACTTGAAGGAGGCCCGAGCGGAAGTTGAGAAAATAATCGGCAGGGGCTCCGGGTTCGTGGCGGTCGAGATTCCCTTTACGCCACGGGCCAAGCGCGTGCTGGAATTAAGCTGGGACGAAGCCCGGCAGTTGGGCCATAACTACATTGGTACCGAGCATTTGTTGCTGGGCCTGATTCGCGAAGGCGAAGGCGTGGCGGCACGGGTGCTTGAAAACTTGGGTGTGGACTTGACCAAGGTTCGCAGCAACGTGATTCGTATGCTCGGCGAGACCCGAGGCAGCGCCGCAACGGCTGCTGCGCCCGGTCGAAGCAAGACGCCCACCCTGGACGAGTTTGCCGTAAACCTGACCCAGGCGGCGCAGGAGTTGCGCCTGGATCCTGTGGTGGGTCGCGAAAAAGAGATTGAGCGCGTGATCCAGATTCTGGGTCGCCGTACCAAGAACAACCCGGTGTTGATTGGCGAGCCTGGCGTGGGTAAAACCGCTATTGCCGAAGGCTTGGCCCAGAAAATTGTGCACAGTGACGTACCCGAGATTCTGTCGGACAAGAAGCTGGTGCAGTTGGATATTGGGTTGCTTGTGGCTGGTACCAAATACCGTGGCGAGTTCGAAGAACGCCTCAAGAAGGTTATGGACGAGATTCGCCAGGCCGGCAACATTATTTTGATTATTGACGAGCTGCACACCCTCATTGGGGCCGGTGCTGCCGAAGGCGCCATTGACGCGGCCAACATTCTTAAACCGGCCCTGAGCCGCGGCGAGCTGCAATGTATTGGGGCAACCACCATTGCCGAATACCGCAAGCACATTGAGAAGGACCCGGCCCTGGAACGTCGTTTTCAGCCGGTGTTTGTCGACGAGCCCAGTGTCGAGGAAACCATTGAGATTGTGCACGGGGTGCGTGAAAAATACGAGCAGCACCACAAGCTGACCATTACCGACGAAGCCGTTGAAACGGCGGCCGTGTTGTCGCACCGGTACATTACCGACCGGTTTTTGCCGGACAAGGCTATCGACCTGATTGACGAGGCTTCAAGCCGGGTGCGCCTGGCCAGCTCCGTGCTGCCCCCCGAAGGCAAGGAACTGGAGCGCGAGCTCAAGGCCATTATTCGCGAAAAGGAACAAGCCATTCGCAACCAGGCTTTCGAGGAAGCCAGCGACCTGCGCGATAAGGAAGGCGAGCTGAAAGACAAGATCCGCGAAGTGTCCGAGGCTTGGAAAAAGGAGCAGGAAAAAGAAGAGCTGCAAGTGGTCGGTGAGGATATTGCCGATATTGTCAGCTCCTGGACCGGAATTCCTGTTGCTAAGCTGACGGAAAGCGAAAGCGAGAAGCTCCTGAAAATGGAAGACATCTTGCACGAGCGCGTCATTGGCCAGCAGGATGCGGTGACAGCTATTTCCAAAGCCATTCGCCGGGCCCGTGTTGGTCTGAAGAACCCGAGCCGTCCCATCGGCAGCTTTATCTTTAGTGGTCCCACCGGTGTGGGTAAAACCGAGCTGGCCAAAACCCTGGCCGACTACTTCTTCGGCTCGGAAGAGAGCATGATCCGTATCGACATGTCCGAGTACATGGAGCGGCACACCGTCAGCAAGCTGATTGGTTCGCCCCCCGGCTACGTGGGCTATGGCGAAGGCGGTCACCTGACGGAGAGCGTTCGCCGCAAGCCATACAGCGTCGTGCTGTTTGACGAAATCGAGAAGGCCCACCCGGACGTCTTCAACATGATGCTGCAGATCCTCGACGACGGGATGCTGACGGACAGCAAGGGCCGGACCGTCGACTTCAAGAACACCATTATCATCATGACCAGCAACGTGGGTGCCCGCAATATTGAAAGCAACACCAGCGTTGGGTTTGCCGTGGAAGATGACGGCGATGCCGCCTATGAACGGATGAAGAGCAAGGTGATGGATGAAATGAAACGGGTCTTCCGTCCCGAGTTCCTGAACCGCTTGGACGACACCATTATCTTCCACCAGCTGACCAAGGACGAGATTCGCGAGATCGTCGACATCATGGCCAAGAATCTGGTCGACCGGGTCGAAGATCAAGGCATGGCCCTGACCATCGAGGACGAAGTCAAGGATCTGCTGGCCAAGGAAGGATACAGCCCGTCCTATGGGGCTCGTCCGTTGCGCCGCGTCATCCAGAAGAAGATCGAGGACGAAGTCAGCGAGCTGATGCTGCTTGGCAAGTTCAAGGAAGGCGACCACATTGTGGCCAAGGCCGAAAACGGCAAGATTGTTTTCGAAAAAGGCAAAAAGAAGCCCATTAAGCCCAAGAAGAAGCTGGCTCAAGGCCGGAAAGCTTCCCACTCCGGTGGTGGCTCGTCGGGTTCGCCTTCTTCAACCGGCGGCCGGGCCGAATCGCCTACGGCTTAGCGCTTTTTAGAACGATTTTTATGGAATGATGCCCGTTTATCCGGGCATCGTTGGGCTTGGGCAAGCGTATTGACTGCTTGAATTGGCCGCTTGAATCGGGCGGTGGCTTTTTGGTGCTGGGGGCGGCAGCGGCAGGGATAGAGAGGATGGTGACGCCGGCGTTGGTGGTGGTAAAATGACGGATAGGTGGCGGTGGTCCTGGCCACAACCAGCCTCTCCCCAACCATAAGTGACTTGTAAGGATGTTGATCTGCCCGTGAACCGTGCCAACGCCATTATGGCCGCCCTGGGAACCTATGCCCACCCTGAGGACGAGGATCAGTGGGTGCCGTTGCCCAAGCCCTCGTCTTCCGAGATGTTGTTGCCGGCCCCTGCCCTGCCCCTGCTGGTGCTGCTGGTCATTATCATGCCGCTGTGCCTGTTGACCGGCAAAAGCCTTTTCCTGCCGTTTCTGGAGTGGGTGATGTCGATTCTGATGCCCGTCAAGGTGGACATTAACTATGCCCCGTTTTCGGTGGTTCTGCTCATCAAGATAGGGCTTTACCTGGTGTTTTCGTTTCTGGGGGTGGTTTTGCTCGTGCTCAAGCTCAGCTACATTTACCATGAAACCTGGGCGGCCCACTACGAACGCCCGCCTCTGGCCCCGGAAAGCATGCACCCGCCGTATCATCCTACCCCCCGTGCCTCCATGAGGGCCCTGTTCCAATGGAACATCTTTCGGTTTGCCACCATGACCGGCCCACCAATAGGGTTTGCCTTGTTGCTGTTTGCCATATTCCTGGCCGGTTACTGGGTGTTTGACTTTCTCAGCGGGTTTTTCCCCACCTTCGTGGTCTTGTCGGTGGGTATCTTCGCGTTCTTGGTGGTGGGGATGTATTTTGTCTGGCGTGCCTTCAAAGGGGTCTGGCAAGTGCTGACGACGTTGATGGGAGACGTGATTGCCACGACCGAGCCTGAGCAGCCGTGCGAGGTGATGGCCGACCGTGCCCGCGAGCTCAGTACGCTGGCTCCGTCAGGCATGTTTTTAATGGCGGCCTATGCCGTTTACCTGACGGTATTGATATGGGCCGTGCTGGCCTTGTTTGAGAACTGGGCCGTGTCGGATGTGCTGCGGTTCTCGCCATTGTTGTTTGAGATTTATGCGGCCACGATTTTCTTTGTCATTGCCGGTGTCATGCTCAATTACCTTAAGTTTGCGGCTTACCACGAAGCCTTGGGGCGGTTTTACCGGAATAACCTGAAGCAGTAAAGAGGCAATTTATCCGGTTCAGGGGGGTTCATGGGGGTATACCCTTTCCTTGCGCAGCGTATTCACAGCAGCGTATATACAGTGGAGCCCCCGATTGATGAACCCGTTTGACGTTCTCCTGAAGGCTGTTGGCGCCTCGGCCAAACCGCCCAAATCCTTGCCCCCGGTTGTCACCCCCATCCTGGACAGCGTCCTCAATGGCAAGCGCCTATGGCTGCTAAGCCCAGACGATGCGGCATTGGCCAAGGGCCAGGGGCTGGTTACCGCATCGATTCAGGCGGCCCAGGCCGGCCGGCCCGTGCTGAACCACTACCTGAAAGCCTTGATGCCGACGTTTGGCGTACAAACGGCCCGGTTTAACACCCTGGGTGACTTATTGGCCGAACTGGACGCCCGGCGACAAGGAGAGCTGCCCCTGCCCGATGTGCTAGTTGTTTCTGGCTGTATTCCCCACCTGGCACAGGCGGTGGATGCACTGCTGGAAGCCGGTTGCCAGCCCGAAAGCCTGCTGATTTATGTCGATAGCCGGCAACGGGCGGTTATCCCGGCGTTTTGCCCCGAAATTGGCGTACTCAACGAGCGATCCCTGGATGGGTCCGTTATCAATACCGTGCGGGCCATCGAAGGCCATGTGGCCCGATGGCAGGGATCCCGGATCAATACGTCTGGCAACAATGGTGGTGGCAAGGTGATTCCCTTGTCGCTGGCCATGTCGCGCTAGGGAGAATCCGAAGTTCAGGGCGCAGCCTATGGTGCAGTAGGGGGGGCAGCCTCTTCGGGGCTGGGTGGCTGGCCTTGTCCGGGCGCCGGGCCCTTGCCGGTCAGTTCGGTCAAGCGGGTGTTGGCATAGCTGCCGTACTCGTCTCCCGTCCCGCCGGGGTTTAGTTTAAGAAACTGCTGGTAGTTGGTCACGGCACATGTGGTTTGGTTCAATTCGTCGCAGGTAATGGCCAAGGCGTAAACGGCATCGGCGTTGTTCGGGTCGAACTTCACCGACGATTCATAGGCGGCCTTGGCCGGGCTGAGCTTCTTCTGGCCTTCGTAAACCAGGCCGCGGTAGTAGTAGGCCAAGGCGTTCTGCTTGTCGGCCTGCAGTACCTCGTCGATGAGTTGCATGGCGCGCGGGTAGCTTTTCCGTTCGTAGGCCTCGAAGGCCGCGACCAGCTTGTTCTGGAGGGCATCGGATTCGACGGAGGCCAGCAGATCCTTGACCTCGGTAAAGTTCGGGTTAATCTGAAGCGCTTTCTTGTACAGGGCAATGGCTTCCTTGTCCCGGCGTAGTTCCTGGAGCAACAGGCCCTTGTAATAGTAGTACTGGGCATTGTTTGGCTCGGCCTTCAGGGCCTTGTCAAAGGCGGTTAGGGCTTCCGTGTTGCGGTGCATGGATTGCAGGGCCAGGCCATAGCGCGACAGCACGTCGCCGTTGTTGGGATTTTTGGCCAGGTACTGCTCGTAGCCCCGGATGGCGGCCGAATAATCGTTCTTGTCGTGGGCCTGGGCAGCGCTTACCAGCACCTGCGCATCGTTGGTGGTTCGCAGTGCGGCCAGCAACTGTTGGGCTTCTTGCAGGCCGGGGTTCAACTTGACGGCTGTTTCCAGGATGCGAATGGCCTCGCTGTCATTGTTTTGGGCATGCAACACGCTACCCAGGTTGGCATAGGCTTCGGCGGTGGGCTTTTTGCCAATGCTTTGCTGGTAATAGTACGAGGCCATGTTGTAGTCCTTGATTTCGTGCATGGCCACGCCGGCCCGGTACAACACGTCGGCATCGTTGGGGTAGGTGCGGGCATAGCTTTCCCAGCCGCTTTTAATCTTGGCGGCATCGCCCTGCATGGTATAGGTGGCAATCAACTGCTCCATCACGGCCCGTTTGTCGCGGGCATTGGACATGGCCCGGTTAAGCAGCACCTCGGCATCGCGCGGCCGGTTCATGCTTTTGAGCAGGTCTGCCTTGTTGATGAGGGCCTGGGTATTGTTGGGATCCTTGGCCAGAACGGCATCGTAGAATTTGAGGGCGTCTTTGTCGTTGCCCTGGGACTGGGCCAGGCTGCCCATATTCAGGTCAATAATGGGGTTGTTCGGGTCCAGCTGCTTGCTGATGGCGTACTGGGCCTGGGCATCCTGCTCGCGCCCCAGGCGTTGGTAAACCGTGCCCAGGTTCAGGTGTGCTGACAGGTTGCGCGGGTTCAGCACGATTTCCTTTTTCCAAAGCTGTTCGAGGGCCAGCAGGGCATCCTTGTTTTGCGGGTTAATGGCCACGGCCTGGTTAAAGGCGTCTGCGGCCTTGGCCGGGTCGGCGTTTTTCAGGTGGGCCGTGCCGAGCTTGACGAACAGGGTATCGGGCGGACTGTTGGTACTTTTGGCGGCTTTTTCATACATGCCGATGGCCCGGTTGGGCCGTTGGAAAATGGTGAAAATGTCGCCCTGGGCAATCCAGGCATCGGTTAGGCTGGGGTTTTTGATGGCGGCCATGCCGAACGACACCATGGCCGAGAGCATGTCACCGGCCCGGCGTTCTTTCCAGGCTTGCTGCAAATGGTATTGGGCATCGTCGGGGTTGACCTGCATGCTTTGCAGGGCGTATTTCAGGTTTTCCTCGGCGACCTTGATGTTCTGCACGTAGTTGCTTTCCTGCGTGGGGCGGTCGGGCCACATGTAGCTAAGGTAAAACAGGGCCTTCTTGTAGTTTTCGGCGGCCTTGGCATAGTTTTTTTGCTGGTTGTGGTAGCGTACCCCCACCTGAATGTAGCTGGCGGCCAGGTTGTTCGTGACGGCCGAGTCATCGGGGTTCAGGCGGTTGGCTTTGGTCAGCAGCTCAATGGCGCGTTCCGGGTTGTTGGCCCGGTAGGCTTCCATGGCCTGGTTGTAGTAGGCAATGTAGCTGTTGGCCGTCTGGCTGTTTTGGGCATGGGCGGTGCCGACCAGCGGTGTCGATAAGCCGTTGGGCACGGCGGAAGACAGCAATAGGCCTGCCGACAGCAGCAGGCCAAGGGAGGCCGGCCCCAAGGCAAAGCGGGTTAATTGACGGGAGGGATGAGGGAAGGAGAATCGCTGCTTTGGTTTCATAAAGACAGTTTCCTAAAGGCACCGCCAGGCACGACGGCTTAACGTATTGGCATTATAACAGGCCCCGATGCCGGGCCGTGTCTCCCTGCGAAAGGGTTTTTTACGAGCTTTCTTTTAGCAGACGCTTAAAACGGTAAATTGTTCTCGACGTAGGCGTATTTCCAACCGCTCTCGTTGACCAGCGGTAGCCGGAACTCGCGGACCTGGCCGTTGGGTAGCCTGACGGTGGCTTTGACAAAGGCCTTCTTCCCCTCGATACTATCGACGTCAAAGTAACCGAAGCGGGCAAATTCGTTGGCCCCGCTGGCAAAAAAGAACCGTCGCCAGAAGAATTTCATCACCAGCGAGTCGTTGTTGCCGAACATAATCATCACTTCTTTCAGGCCTAAATCCGCAGCCGATACGGCATCCGGGTTACGACGCTTCAATTCTTCGAGAAACCATTCGGCAAATTTGTTGCGGGTGGCCTTGCTGAAGAGGTTCCAGCTGACGTTGCACTGGCTTTGCAGCAGGGAGGCATAAAACTGGTACAACACTTGATCGGGTGACATGGGCAGGCCGTACAAAACAGGGGATACACCACGCCAAACCCCACCAGGTTCTAAGACAAAGAGCGGGGGGCGCGATTCGTCCTCCTATTATAACGGGTTCACTTGCCCCCAAACAGCGGCCTTTATGAATGATGTTGGCAAGGGCTGGCAGGGTAAGCTTGATGGCCTGTTTCCCTTTGCGCATAATGGGGGCACGGTGTGCCTGGTACGGATCAACGGGTGTTGTTATTTCTCGTTGTTTGTCGGTTCGGGGCAGCCGAGAGAAGGCTCTTGGTGTTAGGCAAAGAGAGAAGGATGTCGGTGAATCGATGAGTAGCAGGAAAAAGGGCAGGCAGTTGGTGTCGTGGAATGTCAACGGTATTCGTGCCGTGGCCAAAAAGGGCTTTTACGACTGGTTTGCCCAGACCCAGCCGTTTGTATTGGGGCTTCAGGAAACCAAAATCAGTGCCCACCAGTTGACCCCCGATTTGACCGACGTACCGGGCTATGTCAGTTACTGGTCTCATGCCGAACGGCCTGGTTATAGCGGAACAGCGCTGTTTTGCCGAGAAAAGCCCCTTAAGGTTACCGAAGGCCTTGGCGTACCCGAGTTTGACACGGAAGGCCGAACGCTGGTGGCTGAATTTGACGATTTTGTGCTGTATAACATCTACTTTCCCAATGGCCAGCGCAGTGATGATCGGCTGGACTACAAGCTACGGTTTTACGACGCCTTCCTGGAGGTGTTTAACCGCCGACGTGCCCAGGGCAAGCCGGTGATTGTCTGCGGGGACCTCAACACGGCCCACCATCCCATTGATTTGGCCCGACCCAAGGCCAACGAGGACGTATCCGGCTTCTTGCCCATTGAGCGGGCCTGGATGGACAAGCTGGTGGGGGAAGGTTACGTGGACACCTTCAGGCACTTTCATCCCGACGAGCCGGACCGGTATTCGTGGTGGAACATGCGCAGCCGAGCCCGTGAACGCAACGTGGGATGGCGCATTGACTACTTTTTTACCTCGTCGGAGTTGGCGGGGGCGTACCTGGATGCCGATATTCACGACAGCGTACAGGGGTCGGACCACTGCCCGGTGTCCCTGACGTTGACGTAGCCATGGAACCTGTCCCTGAATCCGTCCCTGAAATCGCCCCTTAAACGGCAAGGATCCCTTGGATGTCGTCACCGTCACCGCGCCAGGCCATTGCACCGCCGCCCCAGCCCCCTCTGCCACGCCGTGCTGGTCGCCTGTCGGCGGCCCAATGGTGCCAGTGGCTGCAGTACTATCAAACACCGGATTTCATCGAAACCGATCCCATCCGATACCCCCACCGCTTTCAACGGGTCGGGGCCGATGAAGCCTGTGTGGAACTGGTGGCGTTTTTGGCCGCCATGTTTAGCTACGGCAATCGTCAGGCGTTTTTCGGGGTGCTCGATACCCTCTTTGACCGGCTGGGCGAAGACCCGCTGGCATGCCTGCTGGATAGTACCCCGTCGGCCTTGAGCCAACGGTGCCAGGGGGTGTATTACCGGTTTTATACCGAATCGGACCTGGCCCAGGTGCTGTGGGCACTGCGGCATGTTTACCTGGTTTATGGCAGCCTGAAAGCCTGCTGGCAGCAGGTTGTGGATAACGACAGCACGGACTTGAGCCATCAGTTGTGCCAGTTCCGTCATGCGTTGCTGCAGCCACTGCAATATGCGGCGATGCCGAGCAATGGGCTGCGGTTTTTTCTGGCCGATCCCGCCAAAGGAGGGACGGCCAAACGGTGGATGATGTGGTTGCGGTGGATGGTACGCCACGATGCCATTGACCTGGGGCTGTGGCACGACGTGATGACGCCTGACCGGCTGGCCATGCCCGTTGACGTGCATGTGCTTAGAACGGCTCGGTATTGCCGCATTACGACGCTTAAAAGCCCTAGTTGGAAGCTGGTTCAGGCCATCACAGCGTATTTTCGTGCCCTGAACCCGGCAGACCCGGTGGTGTATGACTTTGCCCTGTTTGGGCTGGGCCAGGCCCTTGCTGGTGCCGATGCACCACACCCCGATAAAGATTAGGATACTATTAAAACCAGGTGACCAGCCTCAATTTTACCCTTTTGTATGTTTTTATATAGATAAGGTAATGTTGTTTAAGTGAAGTAGAAAAGGGGATTGTTTCACCCATGTCGCAATGGTTATGGTCATGGATCAATTGCTTCCATGGCGTTTTAAACGTTTTTGACGGTGGCTGCTGGTTGCAGGCCCCCGATGCCGTGTACCTGGATCGGCGTCGTCAGCACAGCCGCAACCGTTATCTGGGCCGTCGCCTGTCGGATTTTGAAGGCCCCGAGGCCATGATCGAATTCGATGTCAGTTGTGCCGTGGCCTTGCACCGGCAGCATCGCGACGATCGCCAACAGCAGCCATGCTAGAGTCACGGTTGTAGCAAAACAAGGGTGCACCCTCACGCGGCCGCGCCCCGGCATGTCGATTTGCCATGAGTGGCAGGTGTGGCCTGCTCAGGGCTTATTATAGGCAACTTTGCCTTCCTTTCGACGGCCAAGTTGCCTATAATAAGCCCTGAGCCCCAACCGTTCAGGGTGGGGCGCCGTGTTGTTACAAGGCCCCTGAGCCTTCTGCCCGGAGAGACGTTGTTTGGCTATGCCCCTGCTGCCCCTGGTGTTTGAGTTCCTGGTTCGTTTCCTGAACTTTGTGTTGGTGGTGCTGTTTGTGCGCATCCTGTTGTCCTGGATCATCCAGGACCCCTTCAAATGGCGAAAACAGCCCTTCAAACTGATGCAGGACCTGACCGAGCCTATTTTGGCGCCTACCCGGCAACTGCTGCCCCCCATTGGCGGGCTGGATCTGTCACCGATTTTGGCGTTCTTTTTGCTGGAAATTTTAATCCGGCTGTTTGAAATGCTGAAGCTGATGACCCTAAACCCTTAGCCCCTAACCGGTTTGCCAGCTTAGTTGGTGCGGGTGCCTAGCTTGAGGCGCTGGAAAGGGAGGGGTTGTTCGAGGTGCCCAGTTGTTTGGGTGGAGCTTCTTGAGCAGGGGCTTTCCATGGGTTGTCTGCTTGGCCGGTTGATACGGGATTGGGTACGGACATGTACGTGTCCGAAGCGCGGTAGTCTTTGCCACCGTTCTGGTGCCATGCGTGGGTTTGGGGCTGCCAATGGTGCTTGTGTTGTTCGTAGGCCCGTCGGCTGCCATGAAACACCTGGCGGTGTCCGACCACTTGGCCTGGCATGGCCGTGGTACCCTGGGCCTTGCGCACCGAGGCGGGCATGCGCCAGCGGTTGTGGTAGAGGCTTTGTCGAACGTAGGGAACGTATCCATGGGCGGGCATGGTGCCCCCGGGCCGATAGGCCGGGGCATGGGGGTCGCCGCCGGGTTGCGAACCGAAGTCGGTGTACAGCTCGCTAATGGCAAAGGGCAGTTCGTAGGGTTGGATGTGGTCTTTCTGGACGTGTTGTACGCGATCGTAGCCACAGTGTTTGCAAAAGAGCTCCTGGGGCTGGATGGGACCAAAAATGGAAGGCTTTGGCAACCGTTTGGCTGAGCAGCGTCGGCAAACCAGCATGTTCCAGACCACCTTGACGTGGTAACCGCAGTCGGGGCAATAGGCAGACCCTTTGGTTACGTCTACACGCGCGTGGGTACAAGAGCCGGTATTGAACCAGACCCGTAAAAAAGCGGCGATGGCCTTCACTAGTCTCAACTGTCTAGTCTCTCTCTCAGTCGCTTCAGCGTGACTCATTCTGCAAGGAATAGGGGAACCATGGGGAGATGGGGAGGAGGGAAAGGGACACAACGTTGGCAAACGCATGAACGGCAACGGGCTGTCGTGTCACAGGGTATGATAGGGTATGACAGGCGGGGGCGTTATGCGTGATTCCAATGGCAAGCACATCATAGCCGTCATGGCCGGGTTATCGGCTCATTCAGATGGAGGGGAGGCCGGTTTTTTTGGGTCAACCGGAGGAGGGGCCGGTTAAGGCCGGTCCGGTTAAGAAAGGTCCGATTAAGGCTGGATCCGATCCTATTTTTTTTTGGGGGGGGGTAAATCCGTTGCGTTTGTTAACAATCTGGCACATCGCCGCTTTAGATTGTTTTTATATTATTAACTAGGAGAAAAGAGACCCCACCCCGATTGATGATGGCAACCCTGGCCTGTTAGAGGCTATCTTCACCTGTGAAAGAGAGTGGATGTGGTTCGTTCGTCAGACCACCCCTTAACCCCTCTTCCGCTGCGCATCTCCGTGACCCCTCCCCCTTAGAAAAGTCCTGTTTTTGGTTCACGATGCTTTCGTTGGCTTAAGCCCCCTCCCCCCTCAGGTTTGCCTGCCCTGACATCAATCATTCCTCAGTCTTCAACGCCGATGCCGGCCGTCAGATTGAGTCTCCACGTTTTTACCTGTGCCTAATGCCATGTGCTCAATGCCATGAGCCTCAACGGCATCGTGTCCGGCAGTTGCCACAGTGGTTCGCCAAAGCGCCCCAAAAAAGCACCCCCAAGTTTACCCCTCCATCTGTGAACAAACCCATACCCACCACCCGATCCAAATCATTCGCACGCCCCTGTGCAGGAGGCTCCGTGTGACCGGTGTTTAGAGAAGAAAGGAACCCCCGAAAAAACGAGAGAGAGAGAGAGAAACTCTGAGATTCATTAGGCCTGTTTTTTGAAACCCGTCCCCGTTGTTATAACGGGCAACCTGTTTCAGCCCCCCCCCAAAAAAAAGATATGGCCGTTTTCGAAGACGCCCTCTTGGTTTCCCGACGCTCCACACACCGAATACACCCCCCCTCTTGCACGCCCACTACACACTTTCAAATCCTACCATCCGGGTGGTGGGTCCTCTTTATTTTTGTGTCACACGTATAGACGCGTACACACCGAGACGGCTTTTATAGGCCAACCCCCGACACCGTTGCACAAAGGCTTCGATACCGGGGGTTGAGTGTTATAAAAACGGGTTTAGAAAGAACTCACCGTGTGCGGGGGAGCACTACCACATCCAGCTTTCGCAGGGACGGATGGCATCGGTGGATTCCAGGTTCCATTGTTGGGCCTGGCTGGTGGTCAGGCAAACTTTTTGCGAGGTTTCGGGGTGGTAGTACACCATTTTGTCTTGGTAGGGGTTGGCGTTTTTGTGGGTCAGGCCACTGGCGGATTGGGTGGTTACTTCCTGCCATCGGTGGTCGGCCGCCCAGGGGGTGGTTTCAACCCAGTCTTCACGGCTTTGGCCACCGCAGAAAGCACGATCCTGGTAGGGGTACATGCGGCTGTGGCGGAAATGCTGAGCATCGGTCTCGGAACGGTGCAGGCAGTCATAGGTTGCCGTGGCCGTACGGGCGGCATCAGCGTTGATACCCATGGTGCCGATCATGCCAAAGGCAACAGCGGCCAAGGCAAAGGTTTTAGCGAATGTATTCATTGGAGGGTCTTTCCTTTCGAATCGTCTCATCGTTTACGAAAAACGGATTAACGGGGATATTGGATTAGGCACGGGGCCTAGTCAAACGGTGGGTAGGTTACGACAAAGACGCGCCGTAAGCGCGGTTTGAAGGGTATAAGATCCCAGACAGCACGACATGGCCATAATCCCACTAACCATATGATGGCACCAGTTTACTCCTGTGCAGGATACGGGTCAAGATTAATCCTCACAGAGTCTGTGGGGCAGTGTGGGTATATCCCACCCCTGTTAGGCACCCTCGGAGGAGGAAGCCGCCTGAAGGGGCTGCAGCAACGGGAATCCCATCGCTTCGCGTTGTTCAACATACAGGCGGGCCACCTGCTCGGCCATGCGGCGAATACGAAGGATATAATTCATCCGCTCATCCCGGCTGATAACCCCCCGTGCATCAAGCAGGTTAAAGGTATGGGAGCATTTCAGCACGTAGTCGTAGGCTGGCAGCACCAGTTCGCGTTCCATGCAGGCGGCCATTTCCTCGCGGTACAGGTCAAACAGCTTGGCCAGGCGTTCGGGCGAACCGACCTCGAAGTTGTAGGTGGACTGTTGCACCTCGTTGGGGTGGTAAATCTGGCCATAGGTGACCGTGTCGTTCCACTGCAAGTCGTATACGCTGTCCTTGTCCTGCAGGTACATGGCGATGCGTTCGCAGCCGTAGGTCAGTTCGACAGCCACCGGGTTGATGTTTTGGCCCCCGGCCTGCTGGAAATAGGTAAACTGGGTAATTTCCATCCCGTCCAGCCAGACTTCCCAGCCGACGCCCCACGCGCCCAGCGTGGGCGACTCCCAGTTGTCTTCCACAAAGCGGATATCGTGCCGGGTGACGTCGATGCCCAGCTCGATGAGGCTGTTCAGGTACAGGTCCTGAATGTTGTCAGGCGTGGGTTTCATGATGACCTGGTATTGGAAATAGTGCTGGAGGCGGTTGGGGTTGTCGCCGTAGCGCCCATCGGTGGGGCGTCGGCAGGGGTCGACGTTGGCCACGTTCCAGGGTTCGGGCCCCAGCACCCGCAGGAAGGTGGCCGGGTTCATGGTACTGGCCCCCTTCTCAATGTCGTAGGGGTACTGAATCACGCAGCCCTGCTTGGCCCAATACTGGCCCAGGGCACTAATCAATTCTTGAAGGGTTAAGGCGGTCGTCATCGTTGAGCAGGCATCATGGGGCGGCACGTTACGCCTATCCATCCTAGCATGAAGATGCACCAAGCCAACGAGGGGCTGGTAGGACGTTCGCTTTTAGGGCGTTGCGTATTGGCTGGGTGCCCCTAGTGCCAGAGGCCCTTTTTCTCGTGCCGAGCCTGAGCCTCCACGGTTTCAAAGCGGTGCTTGTGGCGGGTATTGGCCCCTAAAAAAAGGCTGCGGGCCATGCCCTGGGCCAACATCTGTTCGTTTAGCGACACGTCGGGGTTGTTGTTCGGGTATACAAAGGCCAGGGTTCTTCCGTAGCGGTCCTTTCCCTGACGATCGTACTCCAACCGAAGGGTTTGTCCGGTTGCCAGGGTGTTTAAAGCCGAGCTGGCCGCCTGGGCAAAGGGTTCGTCATGGCCGGTGGTGTTTTTCTTGGAATAGTGCATTTCCGGGCTGTCAATGCCCAGCAGCCGCACCTTTTCGTACTCGCCGCTTTTCTTGCCGTTGCCGTCCATGTCGCACAGTAGCGTGTCGCCGTCGTAAACCACCAAAACGGTACAGGCGGCCGGCCGTTTAGAGGCCTCGGTTTGGGGGGTGTGGGTTTGGCGGGTATCGGTTTGGGGGGCATCGGTTTGGTCCGGCTCGGCGGTTTTGGTCGTTAACATGCTCTGGGCCACCATTACGGCCCCAATCAGCAGGCTGATGCCGATAATAATCAGGCCCGTGGTCGACCACGGTTCAGGTGACGGGGCGTCGTCAAAATCGCCGTCAAACATCATACGTAAAGAAGCCCTTACCGGCCTTTCGGCCCAGGTAGCCCGCATTGACCTTTTGGACCAGCAGCGGGCATGGGCGGTATTTGGGGTCGCCAAATCCTTCGTGCAATACGTTCAGAATCGACAGGCAGGTATCCAGACCAATGAAATCGGCCAGGGTCAGGGGGCCCATGGGGTGGTTCATGCCCAGCTTCATTACCGTGTCAATGTCTTGGGGGCTACCGACGCCTTCGTAGACGGCAAACATGGCCTCGTTGAGCATGGGCATCAGGATGCGGTTGGCAATAAAGCCGGGGTAGTCTTGGCTGCACACGCAGGTTTTGCCGAGCCGATTGCCCAGCGCCAATATGGTTTGGTAGGTGGTGTCGCTGGTTTGGGCGCCCCGGATGATTTCGACGAGTTTCATCAACGGCACGGGATTCATAAAGTGCATGCCGATGACCTGTTCGGGGCGGTGGGTGGCGGTGGCCAGTCGGGTAATGGAAATCGAGGAGGTGTTGCTGGCCATAATGGCGTGTGGGGGCAGCAGGCTGTCGAGCTTTTGGAAAACCTGCTGCTTGATGGTCTCGTTTTCCACAATGGCTTCGATTACCACATCGGCCTGGCTCAGGGCTTGCAGGTCCGTCTGGAAATCCAGGCGTTCCATGGCGGCTGATTTGTCGTCGGCGGACAAGGTTGCTTTTTCCACGAACTTGCCCAGGCTCTTGTCGATGCTGGCTTTGGCCTTGTCGAGCTGGGCGCGTTCAATGTCCTGCAAAATGACGTTGAATGCACCCAGGTGGGCCATGACCTGGGCAATACCGTTGCCCATTTGGCCTGCTCCAATAACGCCAACGGTTTTAATGCTGCAAGTGCTGGTGGCGGCAGTGCTGTCAGACTGGGCCGGATTGGCGGTGGCCATCATGGTTCGAGACGTCTCCCTTACGATGCGACATTTTCCAGAATTACGGCCGTGGCTTCGCCGCCCCCAATACACAGGGTGGCCAGGCCGTATTGAAGGTTTTTTTGCTTGAGCAGATGGGCCAGGGTGACCACAATGCGGGCCCCCGAGGCCCCGATGGGATGACCCAACGAGACGCCGCTGCCCCGGCAGTTGACCTTGGCATGATCCAGTTTCAAGTCGGCCATGGCGGCCATCGGTACGGCGGCAAAGGCTTCGTTAATCTCAAAGGCGTCGATGTCGCCCAGGCCCAAGCCGGCTTTGTCGACCACGGCCTTAATGGCTTCGACCGGGGCCGTGGTAAACCACATCGGGGTTTGGCTGAAGGTCGCCGTGGCCACAATCTTGGCCAGGGGCTTGAGGGCGTTTTCCTGCACCAGTTTCTGGCTGGCCACCACCAGGGCGGCTGCTCCATCGTTAATGCTTGAGGCGTTGGCGGCTGTAATGGTGCCGTTCTTGTCAAAGGCGGGTCGCAGGGAGGGGATTTTATCGAGCACCGTGCGTTGCGGTTCCTCGTCGGTGTCCACCATCAACGGGTCGCCCTTGCGCTGGGCCACGGGTACCGGGACAATCTCTTCGGCAAAATCGCCGGCGGCCTGGGCTGCCAGGGCCCGCTTGTAGCTTTCTATGGCATAGGCGTCCTGGTCTTCACGCGAAAAATTGTATTTTTCGACGCACTGTTCGGCACAGTTGCCCATGTGGATGTTTTCATAGGGATCCCACAGCCCGTCGAAGACCATCGAATCGAGCAGTTGCTGGTGGCCGAGGCGCAGGCCCTCGCGCGCCCCTTTAAGCAGGAAGGGGGCCTGGCTCATGTTTTCCATGCCGCCGGCCACCACGCAGTCGGCTTCGCCAGCCATAATTTCAAGGCGGGCCAGTAGCAGGCTTTTCATGCCGCTGCCGCAGACCTTGCCCACGGTCGTGGCGCCTACCGATTCGGGTAGACCGGCTTTGAACAAGGCTTGGCGGGCAGGGGCCTGACCCAGGCCCGCCGTTAGCACACAACCCATATAAACTTCCTTGGGCAGTGTGTCGCCCAGGTTGGCGCGTTGCAAAGCAGCCTTAATGGCAACGCCTCCCAGTTCGGGGGCACTGACGGAGGCCAGGGCGCCGTTAAAACTACCTACAGGGGTGCGGGCACCACTGACAATGTAGACCGGGTCGGCAGATGTAGGGTTGGGCATTGGTTCGATGTTCCCCTAAAACAATGCACAAAGGGCAGACGGGTTTGGATGGTACCAGTGTACAGCAAACATCCGGGCCAAGTTGCCCTTAACGAAGCCGCTGATAAATGTGATGGACGTCGTGGCTCTTGTCGAACCACGCCTGCAGGGACTGGCTCTGGGCCAGCTGGGCCTTCATTTCCGAGAGGATGGTGATAAAGTCTTCCAGCGCCGACTCCAGGTGGGTCTTGTTGTCCAGAAAGATGTCCTGCCACATGTTGTGCGGGCTGATCATCAGTCGGAGTTGATCGTCGAGGCCGGCCCCGAGGTAGTGCAGCAGAGTTTCCGGGTCGTTTCGGTGTAGCAGGTTGCCCAGGGCAATGGCGTAAAACTGCGGAAAGTGGCTGACGAGGCTCATGGTCTTGTCGTGCAGGGTCACGTCCATCACGTGCGGCCGAACCTTCAGGTCTTCGAGCCATTGCACCAGCTTGTTCAGGAAACCTTCGGTGGTAGTGGCACAGGGGGTCAGCATAAACAGCTTGTCGAGAAACAGGTCGGATCGGCTGTTCTGGAAGCCGCTGATTTCCCGGCCGGCCATGGGGTGGCCTCCGACGAAATCCAGTTCCAGGTCGTACTGCACGCTTAGTTGCTCGGCCAGCCGGCAGATGGTGGATTTGGTACTGCCCAGATCCATCATCTGCAACGGGTGCTGAAGGTCGGTGGGGGCCGCCTTGCAGATGTCGGCCATCACGGCATAGCTTTGGTTGAGGTGGGTGGCCAAAACCACCAGGGTGTTTTCCGCGTACACCTCGGCCTGGGTGGGGCTGCTCAGCCCCTCGTCTATCAGCCCTTCTTCAAGGGCCAACTGCAGCACTTCGGGCTTATCGCAGGCCAAAATACGTGTTTGCGGCAGCTCGTAGCGCAGGCGCTTGGCCATCGAGCCTCCGATTAGGCCCAAGCCAATAAAAACGACCTGCCCAAACAACTGGGTCGCTGGGTGTAATGACATCATAAGGGGGGGGGTAAACCTATGGGGAACGACAATACCGTTGTTAAGCCGTTTTGACGGCACTGGTCCTTTGTTCGGTACCCAGGTGACGGCCCATGGCCTCGGCCAACGGCCGAAGGCTGTCCATCAGCTTGGTGAAGGAATCGAAGGACAGGGCCTGATCCGCGTCACTAACGGAGTCATCCGGGCTGGGGTGAATCTCGATCATCAACCCGTCTGCCCCGACCCCGACGGCGGCTTTGGCCAGGTCGGCAACAATGTCGCGGCGTCCGGCAGCATGGCTGGGGTCTACCACAACAGGGCAGTGGGTGGTGTGCTTCAGGACACTGACGCCACCCAGATCCAGTACGTTGCGGGTGATGGTATCGAAGCTTCGGATACCGCGCTCGCAGAGGATCAGTTGATCGTTACCGCCGGCCAGCACGTATTCGGCGGCCCACAGGAACTCGTCGATGGTGGCGGCCAGGCCACGTTTGAGCAGTACCGGTTTCCGGATTTCGCCCAGAGCCTTGAGCAGGTTGAAGTTGTGCATGTTTCGGCTGCCCACTTGCATCACGTCGGCATATTCCATCATCAGCGGAATTTGGGTTTCGCTCATTACCTCGGTAACCACGGTCAAGCCGTACTGGTCTTTCATTTTGTTGAGGAGCTTGAGGCCTTCCTCACCCATGCCCTGGAAGCTGTAGGGCGAGGTGCGCGGTTTGAAGGCGCCACCACGGATGGACTGCACCTGGTTTTTTTGCAGGGTCTGGGCGACGGCGGTTAACTGCTCCTCGGATTCCACGGCGCAGGGGCCGGCAATAATCCAGAGATCCTTGCCACCACAGGCGACGGTGTCGGAAATTTTTACCGGATGGGTACCGGGTTGGTCGGGGAGTTGGAGAACAAGCTTCTTGCTCATAGGGTGGGGTTCCTTACGGGTCGGGGGGGGTAATAAAACGTTGGGCATGCCGTGCCGTGTATTTAGGTGGGGCGAAAAAAACCGCCGCAACCGGTTCGGGGAGAACCTTAGCGCGGCGGTTTTCGGTAAATCTTTAGCAGCAACCCTTATCCTGCGCCAAGGCCATGTCGCACGGTAAAATAATAAAAGTAATACGGGCTAAACACTTTGTTTGAGCCGATCGGTGGATCGCATGAAAGCGGGGGCGTGTGCGACACGTGGGAAGCTCCACTGGTTTGTATTCTAGCAGGATTGTGGGGTTTTTGGGGAACCGGGGGATCCGGGGCACCGGATTCCCGCCATTAAGGTGGTACAACAGTAGCGTAGAACGGTGTCCACGTCAACCGTTAGGCGGTAATGCCATTTATTGGGTCATCTGTTGGGCCAGCTGTTTGCCAAAGGCCATGTGGCTGGTATGTCCCGCGTTGCGTGCAACAATATGGGCGCGGATACCGGTGATGGGCACGCCGCAGAGCATCAAGTCGCCAATCAGGTCCAGCACTTTGTGGCGCAGGGGTTCGTCGGGTAACCGAAGCTCGGCCGTATAGCCGCCTTCGTCGGTCAGGCCCAGAGTGTTGTCCAGGCTAACGCCCTTGGCCAGGCCCTGAGCCTGCAGGGCAGGCAGCTCGCGAACAAACCCGAAGGTACGGGCCGGGGCAATGGCCGTGCCCAAGGGGCCGTCGGTTGCCTCAATGTAGGTGTACCATTTCTGTTTCAGGCCGGGGTGATCAAAGTTCATCAGGTAGGTCAGCTTTAGGGTGTCGGACGGAACCGCCACGATTTCCACGTCCGGGTCGTCCGGGTCGGTATGGACGAGGGTCGAAGCCAGTTCGAACACCGTTTCGGGGGCCCCGTCGCTGAAGGGGGCCAGCACCTCAAACCACGGCAGGGCGGAGCCATCGAGCAGGGGCAGTTCCGGGGCGATGTCGCCCTGGCCTTGCAGGCGCACGTCGAGATGGCGAACATTGGCCATGGCACAGGCCGACAGTAAATGTTCAACAATGCTCAGGGTTTTTCCTGTTGGGCTGGCCAGTGTGACGCCCCGGAAGGTGTTGACCACCGTGTCGGCGATGGCCGGAATAACCGAACCGTCGGGCAGGTAAAAGGTAATACCGCTCTGGGTAGCGGGTTTCTCCAGGGTGGCCTTTAGGGGCAGGCCGGTAATCAGGCCGACGCCTTCCAAGGTGACGGGCTGGGTTAGGGTGGCGGTTTGGGTAGCTTGGGAGGCTTGGGTGGTTTGAATCATGGGCATTGGCAGCGGGTTACCTGTGTTTCGTTATGCCTGTCTTGTTATGCCTGGTTTATACGGGGGCGGTTTCGGGTGTTGGGGCGGCCAGTTGTTCGACCTGGTTGCTGAGGGTGTTCAGCTTTTCCTTCAGGCCCTTGATGCTTTTGAGGTGCATGCGGTTGCGGGTGAATTCCTTGTGGGGCATACCCGGTGTGCCCACCCAGATGGTTTTGGGGGCCAGGTCGCAGGTAATGCCGCTTTGGGCCATCAAAATACTGTGGGCGCCGACACGGGCATGATCCTTGACGCCGGCCTGGCCTCCGGCCACAACCCCTTCCTCCAGGACGGCGCTGCCGGCGATGCCCACCTGCGAAGCAATCAGGCAGTTACGCTCGATAGTTACGTTGTGGGCAATCTGTACCTGGTTATCAATTTTGGTAAAGGCCTTGATGCGGGTTTCGCCCAGTGTGGCCCGATCTACGGTGGTGCCGGCCCCGATTTCCACATGGTCTTCCAGCACGACGGTGCCGATCGACTCGATGCGGAGGATTTCATCGTTCGTGGCGCTAATGTCGCCGCCCGAGGCCCGGGCCGTCTCGATGCTGCCGGCTTCGCGGGTGACGTAGCTGAACCCATCGCAGCCGATTACGGCATTGGGTTGGATGATGACGTGGTTGCCGATCTGGATGTCGTCACCGATGACCACGCCGGGGTAGATTCTGCAGTTCTGGCCCAGGGTGGTTTGGGCCCCGATGGTGACGCGGTCCATCACGATAGTGCCGGCGCCCAGGGTGGTATCAGGGCCGATGGTGGCATAGGGGCCTACCTGTACCGACTCATCAAGCTGAGCAGAGGGGTGAACAATGGCCGTGGGGTGAATGTTTTGCTTGGGATCTTCGCCCGTGTTGAGGTAGGGCGGTTGCTTGTAGACGTCAAGCAGCTTGGCCAGGGCCACCTTGGGGCGGGGTACGATAAGCTGGTTGGGTACGGCAACCGGGGGGGCGCCGTCGGGGAGCTGCGGCAGCAGGATGGTTTGCAGGGGCAGTTGGGCCAGCTTGCCCAGCAGCTTGACGTCGAGGATAAGGGCGAGGTCGTTGGGGCCCTTAACCTGCATGGGGTGTACCACCCGTTCAATCAGCAGATTGCCGTCGCCGATAACAGTTCCCCCGGTTAACTCGGCTAACTGGCTTAGGGTAAGGGGTGATGTTTGGCGGCTCATGGCGGTTTCTGGCTCCACATCCTTGCTTGGCTGGTAACAGCATTAAAAAACACAGGCCACCCTGCACGTTGCTCAAAGGCAGTGGGCAAGATGACCTGTGTATTCTATCAAGCTTGGATGCACACGTCCAAACACCGGGCTGTTTAGAATTTACAAACGCCTTGGGGTGTCCGGCGCACTTCTTCCGGGTAAGCGGGTGGTTTTAGAAGTTAAAACCAGGGTACCAGGAGGTGTGCGTGTTGGCGACCAGACCTTGGCCGTAGGGAACCACGTTGGTTTGAACCGTCGTGGCGATAGGGCCGTTGCTGTAGCCTTGCTGCGGGGTGATGAAGTAAGGGTTAATGGGTTGGAAACCACCACCGTAGCTGGGCTGGGGAGCCGGTTGGTAGGGTGCTTGGCCGTAACCGCCTTGAGGGAAAGGCAGTTGCGGAATCGGGTAAGCCGGTTGCTGTTGGTAGGACGGCATGGCCTGGTACGGCATTTGCTGGGCGTACGGCAGAATTTGCTGCGCGTAAGGTGCCTGGGGAACAGGCGTGTAGTTGGTCGACCAAGGCGATGAGAAAATTTGGCCGCTGTTGGGCAGGATACCGTTGGCAGCTAACTGGCCGGCAATACCGGCGTTGGGAATCTGCGGAATTTGAGCCTGCTGGGCGGTAATGGGGTTAATGGGGGCCGGTGCGGCATAAGCCTGCGGGGCAAAGGATTGGGGGAAAAATTGAGGGTACATTTGAACAAACTCCAACGAATCGTTACATCTTACGGACGGCTGAGGTTAAGGAACTAACCAACTAAACCTATTTCAATTCTTATAAATATAAAAACAATGTTAAAGGGGATGCTGCTAGTTTGTAACCTTTTTTTAACCAGTGGGGGCGGCCAGGTCCTGCCGTTGGACTTGCAATGGGGTCAAGCCCGATTACAGTGCCCGTAGGCGCTGGTTGTCTAACCCGCTCGGCATACGGGGCCTCTGGGTCAGCTGGAGGACTTTTGCCGGACCGGCCTCCTTCATGCAACGGAAGTTGGCTGCCGAAACCAAAACCAAACGGGCGGTTTCGTCGATACACCGGCAGAAGACGATTAGCGATGGTTTTCGTCGACTGCTCTCAAGCCCCCCCCTCCCTCTCTCAAGCCCGTTATGTGAGCGTCCAAGCCGACTTATCCAGACCGAAGAGATCCGTGTGTTATGGTTACCCAGATTTATACCGCACCCATTAGTGCCTACATGAACCGAAAGCCCCGTACCAAACCGGAAGACGAGGCCGAAACGGGTCAAGGCGCCGAAGAAACCTCAGACAAGCCGGAACAGGCTTCGCCCAAGCAGCCAAAGGCTAACCATGCCAACAGCCAGCCCCGGCAGCTGGGGGGCACCGTGTTGTCCCCGAAGCCGGCGGCACCGGGTAAACCGGCCTATGACAGTGGCCTGGGCAGCACCCAGCACCTGGCCAGCGTCAAGGAATTCCAGGCCACCCGCAGCATCAACATCAGCAACATCGTCAACGATCTGCTGGGGACTGCCGCCTCGGTGGGCGCGCCCGACGAGCTGGTAAACAACAACCTGCTGCCGTACCTGCAAACCGTGGCGGCTGAAGCCCGCAAGGCCAAACCCAACCAAAAACTGATGAAAATGGCCCTGGAACAGTCGGCCATGGCCCTTGACGAGTATATTTCGGCTACCCTGCACCAGAAGTCCTCGGTGGTTAAGGAATGGGTCGACGCCCTGCTGATGCAGGAAGTGACCTGGAAGGCGGAGCAGCCCATTGACGTGGGTTTTATGTCCAGCGAGGCCGACACCACCCGGTCCCTGGAACAGGCCATCCAGTCGGCTGCCAGCCATCAGGTGCCCCTGAACCCGGAGGAAAAGGCCGATGTGCGCGAACTGGTCAAGCAGGCCAATACCGCCGCCAAGCAACGCAGCTATGAAACGGCCTTGATGCTTTACAACAACGCCCTGGCCCTGATTGAAGGCAAGCACAACCGCCAGCTGGAAGGTCAAATCATGTACTTCAAGGGACTCAGCCAATGGCGAAGCGGCAGTCTTGATACGGCCTCGGAAACCCTGGAGCAGGCCCTGACCGTGCTCAAGGAGTCGTCCCACGAGGCTTTGAAGTCCAAAACCCACCACGCCCTGGGCCAGATTTACCCCAAACGGGGCCAGTTGACCCCGGCCGTTGAGCATTACAAGGAAAAACTGCTGATTGACACCCGCCTGAGCGACGAGCGGGGCCAGATCCAGAGCCTGGCCGCCCTGGGTCAGCTGTTAATGCGGCAAAAGGACAACGCCCAGGCCAAACAGGCCCTTAACCAGGCCCTGACGCTGGCCCAGGCTTACCAGCACCCGAGTTTTCTGGGGCAAATCTACAACTACCTGGGGCTGTTGTCGGCTGCCGAAGACGAGCACAAGGCGGCTTACGGGTTGTACCAGCAAGCCCTCAAAGTCAGCACGGGGGGCAAGGCCCGGCAAACCGTTTACCAGAACATGGCCGCCTTGTTCCTGAAAACCAACCAGCCCCATAAGGCCATGGCCGCCTTAAAGCGTGCCCTGGCGCAGCCGGCGGTGTAACAGTTTCGACAGCTACCGGCCCAAGGCGGTTGACAAGGGAGGCGTGATCCCGTCAGGCTTAGGGAAGCCCATGGGGCCCGCCCAGCATGGCTTTTGAGCGCACGGGAAACCGGGGCATTCGCGATTCGGCTTACAACGAGTTGATGATGTGATGCGATTAGACGCACCTACTTGGATGATGCGCTTTGGCGCACCTGTTTTACCGATGCGACTAGACGCATCTGCTTTACCGATGCGCTTAGACGCATCTACCTGGATGATGCGCCCAGAAGCCGCTGCGTTTGCCGCCGCCGGTGCTGTGGGGCTGCTTCGGCAGCCGGTCGGCCATGACGTTCTGCAGCAGGTCCATCCGGTCCGGTTTGGCAACGAGTCGGAGCCGGGTCCAGATCCGAGTGCGGATGCGGATGCGGGTCCCTTGCACCCTGCTGTTCCCCATGTTTCGGCTGTCTCCAATGGCCAGTCCGCCGACCCAGCTGGTGTGGCTCATGTGGACACGCGCATGCCCGACCATCTGGTAAACCTGGATGTCGACGTCGATGGCTATGGCCGGGCACCCCTGTCCTATGCCGGCCAGTGGCAGGTCCCCACCAACGGGGACGAATTTGATACGCTTATCGAGTTGGGACTGGTGCGGGCCTACTACGATACGCGCCGGGCGGCCGTCATCATGGACGATCGGCGCCTGCCCTTGGCCGAATCGCAGACCATTGTGGCGGGGTTTAACGAAGAGCAGGATCCCTTTGAAATCCGGTTTTTGGGTCCTCAGGATCAGCAGGATGCCTTGTTCAAGGCGGCTTGCGATGCCGAAGATCCTGTGTTTGCCTTGAACGAAACCCTGGAGAGTTTACAAATGCGGGGCCGGATTATTATTCGCCATAGTGGCGTGCCCAACGAGGCCGGTGCGCATGTGCTGGTGGTGGTTCCCCTGCCCGAAGGATCCCTCGGTGAGGAGGTCTTTATGGATAACGCCCCGAATGCCGAAGGGCGGATCTATTACCGGCGGGGTATATTCCCCACGGAAGCCCAGCTTCGGGAACGGTTTACCCTGCCGCCGCGAGCCAACCGTGGCTTTGGTCCGGCTGTCCACGACATTATAGAGGATGCTTTGGAATCGGGCGCACTTGAGCCGGTGCTTGATGAGGCGACCGGTGATGTGATCATGCGCTGGAGGGATGAAGTCTAAATGCGGGTAACGGCTGTTGGTGAATCGCTCGTTCAGGCGAGGCGGCTTGGGGCCGATTTTGCCGGTATTCATCGTCGAGGTGCCGGTACCCATTATCGGGGTGCCGGTATTCATCGTCGGGGTGTCGGTATCCATCGTCGGGGTGTAGGCGCGCCGGGGGTGTCGGTTGGGTTTGGGACGGCCGGGCCTGTCGGTAACCAGCCGCTGTCGTTCGAGATTACGGGGCCTGATGGCACCGACAAACCGGTGTTTTACCAGGGCCGGATGGCCCGTCCCCTGGATTTTGATATGTATCGGGCGTTTTTCCTGGCCGGGCTCATGAGCCCGGTGTACCAGTCGGCCTCCAATACCATTGTGCTGGAGGACCGAACGGATCGCTTTGGGGTAGCCTGCAAGTTGCTGAGCATGAACTACCCTGCCCAGCCGGGTCGATCGGCGCGAACGGACGAGTATTGGTACATGGGCAACCTGGCGGAAAGCCAACGCTTTTTAGAGG
>JAGQHJ010000059.1 GCA_020431915.1 Cyanobacteria bacterium HKST-UBA04
ACCATCCCGTAATTGTTTTAGGGCCAGTCTGGGCCAAAGAATTCCTATCTAGAAAAATGGTCCCTTCTTCAGTATCTAAAAGGTTATCCCATTGAGGTTCCCCCGCCCAAGCATTACCAACCAATAAAAGGCAGAATGCCAATATCAATCTCATTACAGCTACCTCCAGATCCTATTGACCTAACATCCCAAAACGGTGATCCTAAAGCAAGCAAACGCCCCACTTACCGCACACATACCGCAACACTGATAATCACTTGAGGATACAACCGATATGAAAGCCACGCCCAACAAGGCTTCAAGTTGGTTAGAGTACCTGCCTGTCACGCAGGAAGTCGCGGGTTCGAGCCCCGTCCGCCCCGCCAGCATTCATAACCGGTCAGCCTATGCCGTCAGTCTACGGATTGGCTACAAACGATCGAAACCGTTGGCTTCCTGGCAAACAGCAGTGCCTTATGGGGTTTTTGCTGTTATTTCGCTACGGCCACTCGGTTCAAAAGGGGCTTTGGCCCGGTGGTGTCCAAGCCTGGGGGCTGGATTTTTTAGGCTGTCTGGTTTGTTTTGGGAGACGGTGCGTCACATGCCTGGTATTACGCTAATGCGCTGGTTTACCTGTTCTGCCATTAGGGCTTGGCCAGCTTCGTTAAAATGGTCACCGAGGAGGGGGTAGTAGCTCAGGGCGTTGGGTTTGGCGTTTAACACGTCATACATGTCGACGACATCAAAACCGTTTTGTCGGGCGATGTTTAGCACGGGCTGATAAAGCGGATGTGACTGGTTGGACAACAGGGTTTCTTTGGCCGGGATGTACACAAACAGCCATTGGTCGGCTGTTTTTACCCGTAATCGACTTTGTTTGAGGATTTGGCTAAATTGAGCAAGCAACTGCTGGATCTTTACGGGGTTTTGGAGCGGTTGTTTATCTTGATAACGGGCGTTAAGCAGTTTCTGGAGGTAATAGAGCGTTAACAATCGCTGACTTCGTCGAAGCAAGGGGTTGCTGATTTCAGGCTGCAGGGTTGAGGTATACAAGGTTGGTGGCTTGGGAGCGGTGTAAACCTTCTCGTACCGCTGAGTTAATGCTTCAGGGCTAAGCGTGTACAATGCCTGGCGAAAGGTGGGCTGTTCAAGGTAGCGGTTAAGGATGGGGTGATGGCGTTCCTGATCGAGATCGGACCAGAAGCCGAGCAGCTCGGATTGAATGTCGTTACCTTCGAAATACACCCAAACCACTGTCTTGGGGTGTAGTCTATCGGCAAACTCCTGCAGGGTGGCAAATTCCAAAAGCGGGCCATGGGCTGTCATCCCAAGGTTCAGCGTGTTGGGATGGTGTTGTCGCAACAGATCGGGAAAAGATAACGGTGAGTCTACACAGACTCCTTGGGCAAAGGAGTCACCTATAATGACGAGATCAATGGGCTTGCGATCCCATAAGTGGTCGGGATTTCTGAAACCGTAGCGATCCGTCACAAGGAGTTTCCACTTGCCGGTTTCATTACAAAAAACTGTTTGATGCTTTGGCAAGGATGACAAGGGCATTAGAGCGGTAGAGGCTGTTGACGGTTCAAGTTGTACGATACTTCGGGGCAGCTTTAGTTCAGAGACACCCAAAATGTCAGGGTGTAGGGACGAGGGGCGGAAGGTCGATTTCAAGGCCTGGGCAACTTGTTGGGGTGGACGGCAATCAAACCCCCTATACAGCCACCAGCCCACAACACCGTTTGCCACGACCAATGACACTGCCAAGGACACCAGGACGATGACTCCATTTACCCGCCATTCTGGCAGACGATGACACAAAGGCCATGGTAGAGGCCACAGGCGCTGCCATGGGGTTACAGCTAGTAGGGAAAGACCCATCAATACAGGGACCACGTATGAGAAGAAGGTTTGTATCATAGATGAGTAGCTTGTGTAGAACCTGAAAACGGAGAAAATGTACGACTACAGTATACCGTAATTACGCCCTAGCAAAGGCCATTGCCCCGTCAGCACTCATAACTGGTCAGCCTACACCGTCAGTCTACGGATTGGCTACAAACAGTTAAAACTCTTGTGAAGGGGTCTGTCCCAGTGTTTTTGGGTAAAAAGGAACAGCCTAAAGTGGGAAAAGACGAATACCCAAACGCCTTGTCGTTCGTGGGTAGTTGTAAGGTGTTTTAAACAAAACGTTGCCAGGGCCTTGAAAAAACACTATAGTAAAATACGAAACCGGTTTGTCAGAGCTGTTTTTAGGGAATTGGAGGAGAAAGAGCAGTGCTGATGAATCCAGGTTGGGGTATAACTTGCTTAAAACACCCATGAGAACAGCGATTCTGACCAGTGCATGGTGGGTCGTTGCCACAGTGCGACATTAGGTGACATGGTGAAAAAGGGGTGGGGGCAGGTTGTCCCGAAGCGAGTCCATTCAAGTCATTTAATTATTTTAATTACTGGGAGCACTTTAATTATTGGGCGTCCTTTGGTACTGAACCCAAGATGTTGAACTCCCATGGCATCCACGTCATGGGGACGGCGTTTGGCCGTTAATAAAAGGAGGGGCTTTATGCGCGTTTCTTTTTGGTCGCCCAGTTCGGCGGCCACCCGGTTCAATCAAACTCATCCCGCTTCCCCCGGTTTTGGTCGGGCGTATGTTATTGCCGGCAGCCGTCTGCGCCGTTTCTACGATCGCCAGGGGCATTTGGATGTGGCTCAGGGCGAGGCCCTGGTTAAGGCCGTCTTGAATTTAATAGGCGATCAGGAACCCCACTACCGCAACAATCCGGCCCGTATCACCAAGGATTTCCAGCAGGCTGACGCCTGGCTGCTGGCAGACGACATGAACCTGTTTTCTCCCTACAGCAAGCCACCGAACTGGCCCGACGCCTTTGGCTACATCTACGTGATGACCAACACCCATGAGCCAACCATGGACGAGGTAAAACGCCCACAGGGTCGGTTACCCAGCCCCATGCAGGCCTATACCCAGAAAGACCCCACCCCGATGATGCACTGGTTTGCCCAGGCCAAGGCGGCAGGCAAACTGCATGTGGTGGGGTAGTTGTTTATGCCGAAACCGACAAGGTGGTGCCGGCCTGGTAAACCTCCACCTGGGGGCCCTGGGCCGGCTGGCCATGGTGGGCAGCCAACCGAAGGGTTTGCGGTTCGCCTGAGTCGGTGGGGGTCAGGGTGGTTTCATAAATGGTGGCTACCCCCAGTTGTGTAAGGGGCCCCACGGTATACGAAACCCCCTTTAGTTGAACGGCTTGGTGGGTTTCTCGTTGCCGGCTAATCGCTTGTAGGTCCAAGTTTTTGCCAAAACCGGTGTGGCTGGCGGTGGCGGGTAAAATTCGCATCGATTGAGGATCTCCATTATTCTCTTAAGGGGTGTGCGGGTTGGGTTATGTCAAAGGCACCCCGGCACACTTTCCAGACCATAGTCCAGACTCGTAGGCATAGACAAGCGCGTTGGGCCGGTCTGCTTAACAATTGCAATGCCGGTAACAGCGATTTGGCCAAAGGGCTTTTCAGAAATCGGGATCATAGGGTATACTAATCCCATCAACCACGACCTTCGGTTGTTTTAGGAACTGGGCATAGACCATATCAAGCGAGCCATGTGGTGGCTATCTGTCGTTTGGGTACTATGAGCGCGACGGATGAGCCCGACAGACGGGTTCTGGCGATGCCGTTGTTGTGGTTGGATCGCCGTGACGTGTAGGCGGGATTGATACAACACCAAACCAAGATAACTGCATTGGGTGCATCGGTTTAACCAACCGGTGAACTGTTTGATGGGCCGTTTTAAGAGGGTTTTTGCGTATGACCATTCAACCCATGGGTTTGCGTCATTCGGTGGCTGCCAGTCAACCGGCGTTTGGCGTACAACGTCGCCAATTTTTGCAGTGGCTGGGCTTGGCCGCACTCGGTAGCCAGTCGGCCCTTGAGGCGCTGGCCCATGACGGGCCCGAGCAAGCGGGGTCGCTGGCTCCTCCCCCGCCGCCGCAGCCGGCTCCTGCGCCCTATGACTACCAGGCCATGCACCCGGTTTTGACACGGGCCTACAACGACTATCTGGATTTTGAACGACTGGCGGATGAGGAAAACTTGTTTCGAAGCAACCGACGCTATAACCGCGAGCGGTTTGATACGTTGTTGAACCGGTACTTCCCCGATGCCGATGATCGGGCCATGGCCGTTGATCAGTTGGAACACCAGACCCTTGAGCAGATGCGCAACGATATTTGCCTGCCCTACCGCGATGAACTGATGGCGCTGGCGATTCCCTATGCCATGGTTAAAAGCAGTGACAAACGCCTGCAAGCCATTGCCGAACGGCGCCGGCAACTGCCCGCCAACGAACAGGTGGCCCGGCGGCATTTTGAACGCCTGCTGGCCGACGTGCCGCCGCTCGACATTGACGACCCGCGCCTGCAGCACAAATGGCCACAAGACACCTATGTCATTGCGCCCATCAACCAGGAAAACTCGGTAATGGAAAGCTGGTGCCATGGGGCGTGGATGCTCGGTTGGCGCCATGTGCCCCGTGATTGCGCCCTGGCCCATGTGCTGGTGGACAACCTGACGGATGGCACTCCGCTACCCTTTGAGCAGGAATACCCGGCCCTGAATGCCCCGCTGTCGCGTGACGTGAGTACCACCACCGAATATCGCAAACCCGTTGCCCGGGCGCCCCGTTGGGCCCGTGACTTTTTTCTGCCCGAGAAATTGCCGGTGACGGCCACCACCAATATCCGGCCGCAATCTTCAAGTAACGTGGCGGGGGCCCGGTTGTGGGATCCGGCCGAAACCCGGCCCCGCAGTTTGCTGATTATTGTGGGGGATGATCACGAAGGCTTCCAGGGATCGGGTTACGACTGGTTTAAGCGCAATGCCCTGCACTTTAGGGACGGCATGGTTCAGGCCTACAAGGACAAGGGGCTGGATGAAAAAGACGCCCGGATTATTTGGAAACCCAGTCCCCAAAAAGTGGAGAACGGGTTTAAGCGCCTGCGTCGATTTGCCCGGGCCCATGCCGGAGAGCATCCGCAGACGATGGTGTACGTACTCGGCCATGGGCACATTGTGGGCCGGGAGGCGGGTATTCCCAGAGAAGAGGAGTTCCGACCCGGTGCCGGTATTTGGGAAGTGGCCCTGAACCACGGTGTTGATCCCAATGACGGGGCAGCCTATGACATGACGGATACGGGCTGGAAACAGTTTTTTACCGATTACCTGGACGGCTACGATCAAAAAGTATTTCACACGTTTTCGTGCATGGCCGGTGGATCGGTGGCCCAAAACGATTCGAACCCCAACCGACTGCGTCGCCAGTGGTGGGCCTAAGTCCCGTGGTGGGCCTGGGTAGGTGTGTTGATACGCGTGTGTGCGCATGCATGTGCCTGATACTTCGTGTACGGAGGCCCCCTGTTGTTAACGGCTTCGTAACAAACACCTGACAGATGACAAATAATTTGCTACATTAATAAGAACATTCATAGCGTGTGATGCGCTGTGGCATTGATGGTTATTTTAGCGCTTTATCAGTTGGGCTTAAGCAACAGACAGAAAAACCACCACGGTTGTTTGCGCCGAAGGGCGGGCCCGGTTGTCAAAGCGAGAGAACATGAGACCCGAACACCTTATCGATAACTGAGCAGAGGGCCCAGTGTGTGCCGCTCATTGACGTGCACGTGTGTGCGTAACCCTACCAGGCCGGTCGGGTGGAACGATGTCATGGGCAGGTAACAACCCCCCCATATTCAACGTCCGGTACTTTGGGCCCGGTATCCAGTCATTACAGCAAGACAACATACACAGCGACACAGAGACACCCACCCGCGCGCGCGCGTGTGTGCCCAAGGGCCACGATCATCCTCGTGACCAGAGTTGCCGAGCCTGACCTTTGGGGGGTCAGGCAGGCCTCACCCTTTGGTGCACCGTGCATCGCACCTGTTACCGTGCATCGCACCCGTTACCGTGCATCGCACCCTCTGCAAGTGTGCAAGCGTGTAAGCGTGGGGGTGCGTGCGTGCGGGACGCTCCTTTTTTCGCTTTGCCGGGAAAAGGAAACCGCCAATTAAGAAGGGGTATACGTTTGATGGCGATTAATACCGTGCCTGCTTTTGGGCATGACTTTATACATGACTTTAGGCCTGGCTTTAAAGTGCTGCGGCAACCGGCAGTCGGATTGAAGGGGGTGGGTACCAGGTTGCCCTACCGCCGGCCGGATGTGGTGCAGTTTGGCCAGCGCAAGGCACCGGCCAAACGAGGCTGGTTGATGCAAACCCTGTTGATGGCTGCCATGGCCCTGGGGGGAACCGGGGCGGCCCGGTTGGATGCCCGGCATGACTATGCCCAGGCTGACCGGCCAGTGGCCCGTGTGAGTGATGATTACGATTATGAATGCAACCGGCCCGCTCTGGATGATGCCCGTCAAACCTATGAAGCCTTTGAACGGCTGGAAAACGAGGAAGGCTTGACCCGGTTTTTGCAGGGCTTTACCCAGCACCAATACCAGCGATTGCTGACAACCACGTTCCCCGAGGCCGAGGCACGTCGATCGGCCGAGGATCAGTTGGCCATGTACGGCCTGAGCGAACTGGAAAACAACCATTGTATTCCGGATCGCGATCAGTTGTTGCCACTGGCCCGGTTGCAGGATCAATTAAACACCTACCAGACCCGTCTCGATGAGATTGAAAAGGAGCGTACCACCCTGCCACCCAGCGAGGCGATTGCCCGTCGGCATTTTGAGGATTTACTGGGGGACGTGCCGCCGCTTGATCTTCATGACCCGAGGCTCAAGCACCAATGGCCCCAAAATACTTATGTCATTGCGCCCATCAACCAGGAAAATTCCGTGTCGGAACGCTGGCAACAGTTTGGCCCGGATTTTGTGAACTGGCAGGTTGTGCCACGCCATAGCGGGTTGGTGGAGCATTTTGTACGTAACCTGACCGACGGCCAGCCCCAGGCGATTGACCAGGAATACCCGATGTTGAACCAGCGGTTTAACCATGATCTGACCCGTCACAACAGTGTGTCGGTACCGTCCCCCGGTGGGTTGGGCTGGCTGCCATGGGCGGTGCCGAACGACACGGTTGACGTGACCTCGACGACGAACGTTCGGCCGGTGTCTTCGGTCAATTTACCGGGAGCCGGTGTGTGGGACACGGGGCAAACTCATCCGCGCAGTGTGATGATTGTGGTCGGCAGCGATCATGCGGGGTTTGCGGGCACCGGCTACGATTGGTTTAGGCGCAATGCCGAAGAGATTCGTGACGGGCTGCTGGAGGCCTATGGCCGAAAGGGGCTGGATAAGCACGACGTGGTTATGGTGTGGCAGCCCACGCCTGAAACATTGCGCAATGGTTTCGAGCAGTTGCGCCGTTTCAGCGAAGACCACTGCGATGAAGGGGCCGAGACGATGGTCTATGTCATCGGTCATGGGCACATTATCGGCCTGGAAGAGGGGATTCCCGAAGCCGAAAAATATCGGGCCGGTGCCGGGGTATGGGAGGTGGCCCTGAACCATGAGACGGATTTTGACGTGACGGAAACCCAGTGGAAGCAGTGGTTTTCTCAGTACCTGTCCGGCTACGACCATGCCTTGTTCATGAATTTTTCCTGCAGCGGGGGTGGGGCCGTGGCTCATAATAAGCCAAACGTCCAACCAAACGTCCAACCAAACGTGCAACTTCATGATCGGCAACCGGAGGCCGGGTCGTCCGCGTCGTTTACGTGGTTGGCCCACAACCAGGCGTCGGCCACAAAGCCGGAAGATTCGGGAGGTTCAGGCCGGTTGCCGACGTAAGGAAGCCCCTTTTTTTGGTGCGACTCTTGTTCAAATCGCTTGGGCCTTAGCGCGGGGTTAGGGTAAACGAGCTAAAGGTGTTAAACAGGTCGTCGTAGCTAAGGCGAATTGGGTGGTCTGGATCATGCGGATCGCTGAGAAACAGTTGGCGCTGATGGGGGGTAACTCCCACCACATCAAAGGCGTGTCGGCGTCGCAGCATGATGCCGCCCGTCGTGGTGAGGGGCAAGTCCATGTCGCTTTCTTCGCTGGGGCTCAGACTACCTGCCGTGGCAATAAAATGGCCGGGTTGCCGGTAAATCATGTGCAGAAACTGTTGAACACGCCTCACCAGATCGGGGTCGCTGGCCAGTGGGGCGGAGCGGTCTAAATGGGTTCGGGCGGAATGCACCACGGGCCGGTTACCGGTTAACGCATAATGCACAAAGGCAGAAGGCAGGCCCTGCTTGTTTTTGTTTCGCCAGGTATTGTTCATGGCCGTCATGGGGGTGGCCCAGCATGCCTCGATTAACCGCAGGCTGTTTTCGGGGGTGGTGCTGATACCGTATTGTGCCAAGCGCAGTTGCAGCTTGGCCATGGCCAGTTCGAGCAACTGGATGCCGGTGTCTGCCATCGACTGAATGTCCGGGTTTATCTCTTGGTAGTGTACCGGTAGCCGGATGTCGGGGAAGCCGGGAAAGATGACATAAAACTGCTCCGAATCCTGCCGGGACTGGAACATGGATTGCTTGATGCTGTTGGCCTGCCCCCTAAAAAAGCCGCCGTAGCTGCTCAGCTGAAAACAGTTGCCTAGACGGCCCTGTTTAAAGTGAACGGTTGGCCAGTCGGGAAAGAGGGTCTCAAACACACCATTGGTCATGGCCTGTATTTGTTCGTCGGCCGCCAGTAATGAACGCTTGGGTCGTTGTTGCGCCATGGCGCTCAGTTGCTTTTTGGCCCGATCCACGTTGTCAGCTTCCAGGATCATGTACAGGTGTTGGGGGGTATAGGGGGTGCGCAAGGCGGCCTGGATTTTTTGGGGGTCCGCGCCAGCATAGGCAGCCCTTAGTTGGCTGAGATGGCTTTTGGCAATCTGTTGGCTGTGGGCTTTGTCATAAAACAGCCGGAACCCGAGCCGGCTGCAAAAGGCCATGATTTGTGGGTGACCGGCTTCTGAAACCACCTGGCCGTTGTAGCCTTTGGCCTCGGATTTTTCGATAGCCTTGGAGAATAGTTGGCTGAAAATAAGCGGGAAGTTGACGGGGTCGAATCCTTGGACCGCCCAGTTGGACAGCCACATGGCGTTGGTCTGCCGGGGTGGTACATGCCTGTGGCTAAAGGCGTTGGTGTTAAGGAAATCGTGCTTGTCCGGCGAGGCCTGGCTCAGGACAACGCTGGCCGACGGGGCATGGGGGATGTGCAGGTGGTTGGCATACCAGTTAAGCACCAGGGGGGTGCCTTGTGGTTTGGCATCCTGTTCGGTTAGTACCATGTACCGGGGCATATCGATTTTGCCGAAGGCCGGTAGGCAGGCGTGTCTCGATAAGGGGCTTGCATGCCGGGCTGAAAGAGGTACCGACCCGCCAGGGGAAAGAGGTTTTGGCGGGGTAAACAGGGCCGGGCGAGGCAGCCGACCCGTGCCGACAAGGTGGGGCAATCGGGTGGTTGGCTGAAAGGTTAGGGCACCAGGAAACATCGCGTTTATTGGGCTCGCGGGTTGTTTAAATGGCTGGGTTAAAGAGGCGTGTTTGGTTAACCCAGTTCTTCAATCGGGCGTTCCGTCACGTCGGGCAGGTTGGCAAACAGACGGTTGCCGTCCAGGTTGTCGAGAATGTCGGCTTGTTTTTTGCTGAACATGCGCATAGCCGAGATCAGGTGATCGGTGGTGACCTTGTCCTGGAAGGGGGCGAATATCTGCTTGGCGGCCCCGTGCAGCAGGCCATGGGCTTGGGCAATGTCCATGCTGAAAATGGGCAGTTCGATGCCATTCGGTTTAAAGTAGTTAACCAATTGCTTGGTTCGGCGGTTTTCCTTGCGATGGGTGTCGCTTAGTTCGGTGCTGAAATCGCCGGCGTCTCGCATGGCCCGGGTGACCTGGCCCACGGTGGTGTGTTCGCCCAGGTTTATAAACCCATGGCCTGGGGTAATGGCAATGACACTTTCGTCAATTAACCCGCGCAGGGCACGCTCGAGTTTGGTTTCGCTTAATTCAACGTGGTCTTGGTCGAACATGACCGGCTTGAGTGTGAAATAGGGAACCCCGTTGTCGCGCTTGGGACGGGTGCTGGTTTTAATGGAGGGCACGAAGGCCAGTGCCCCGAAATGTACCGGGTTAACCATAGAAAGTGTTAAAACGCTCTTGTTGACGAATATGTAGCACCAGTCAACCCGAAACACGGGGGGAAATCAAGGCTTGTAAAGGTTCTTGGATAGCGGAGCGGGGGATGGGCTGTATGGGGAACGTATTTGGACATTCTCTAGACATTAGCTGGATCGCATTTGGACATGGCCTAGACATTATTTAGGCTTGATTTGGATTTAGACCTGACCTGACCATGGGCTCGATACCTAGAACGGGTGCTGATCGTAGTGGTTGGGGGTGATGATGGTGGGGCACTCCGGCTCGGGCACGTAGTCGGGTGGGGCATCAATGGCCGGCGGGTCGTAGTCGACGGGCTGCGGTTGCAGGCTGTCCAGCGGCAACGCGTCCAGTAGTTCGGCCACGGTCCGGGTGGATCCGTCGAGCTGCCGGGCAGGGTGGATGGTGACCAAGTGATTTTGCAACAGGGCGGGTTCCGGCACGGCTTGGCGGGCCGGGTCAACTTCGAGGGCGGATTGCTGGGTGGGTTGCTGGGTGGGCATGGCGCGTTGGCCATAATCGTGCCAACTGGCGGGAACCCGGCCAAAGCGCTCGATTAGGGCTTCTATAGTGGGGCGGTACTGATCACGCAAGCTGTCGGGGAGTCGCTCGCCCTGGTATTGGTAGGGGGTGGGGAAAATTCGTTGCGTGGCAAAGCGGTACAGGGGCGGGTGCTCGCGCAGCCCTAGGAAACCGGTTAGTTGTTTAATCAGGGCGCAAAGCGTTTCCGGGGAGTGGAACGCCTCTTCGTAGTAGTAGATAAAGACGTTTTTGACGTCAAAGACCTGGTACAGCCGGTCGAGGGTTTGATCGTAAAAGGACTGCTCTATCACGTCCGGTTCCTGGCAGAAGGTTTCGAAGTCCATGGTGTGTTTTTTCTTGCGGTATTTCAGGTAAAGGTTGTAGTGCGACACAATGCGATTGTAGGGATCGCGCATGCCGTAGATGATTTTAGCCTTGGGATACAGCGACTGGATGTGCCGAAACCCTTCGACGGGCAGGCGGCAGTAGGTTGGGGTCAGTTCGCCAAACACGGGCTTTAGCCCCCGCTGCCAAAAATACAGCTTGTACATCCAGTCGCGGTTCATGTGGAAATTGTAATAGGCCTGTGCCACCCGGATGAAGGTTTGTAGGGTCTTGTTTTCGTGGAAACGGCGCCGGTTGTTTACCAATACCCCATGCCGTGCATTGATGTACCATTTGTGCCGAAACCACTGGTTGTCGAAATAGTGCATCTCCTTGATGCGGCTCATCCAGACGTCTGGATGGTTAAAGAGCGTTTCGAACAGCCAGGTGGTGCCGGTTTTCATGGCTCCAACACAACAAAAATACTGGGACATCGAGGGCTTGGCGTCCTTGCTAAACGGGTGGGCGTATACCTGTTTATACTATACCGTATTGCGGCAGGCCGACCGATGGAAGACCGAATTTTTGGTAAGATAGGGGATGGTGGGCCCAATCCCACGGGGACCTCCCTTCTTTGTGTTTTATCTGTCGTTTGATTTCCGATACCCGCAGAAAGGCGAGACAATGCCTGACACAGCCAAGCCCGACACAGCCAAGCCCGACACCACCAGTGCCCCGGCCAATCACTTGACCTGGCAGCAGGTGGCCATCGGCAAGGCCGACCGCCAGCAGCGCCATGGCCATGCCTCGTTTGTGATCTGGTTTACGGGGCTTAGCGGCAGCGGCAAGTCGACGCTGGCCAATGCCCTGGAACAGGCCCTGTTTGAACGGGGCGTGATGACGTATGTACTTGATGGCGACAATATTCGCCACGGGCTGTGCCGCGACCTGGGGTTTAGTGACGAGGACCGTGTCGAGAATATTCGCCGTATCGGCGAGGTGGCCCGGTTGTTTGTCGACGCGGGTTCCGTGGTGCTTACGGCGTTTATTTCGCCTTTTGAGCGGGATCGGCAACTGGCCCGAAGCCTAGTGGCCGACCATGAGTTTTTTGAAGTGTATGTCAAATGTGCCCTGGCGGTTTGCGAATCACGGGATCCCAAGGGGCTGTATAAAAAAGCCCGGGCTGGCCAAATTACGCAATTTACCGGCATCGATTCGCCCTACGAGCCGCCGGTTCGGCCGGATCTGGTGGTGGAGACCGATCACGACAGTGTTCAGGAGGCTGTTGGCAAGTTGCTTGCCGAGCTGGAGACCCGGCAGTTGATACAGGGGGGTGTTGTATCGTGACAAGCACGCTACAGCCGGTCCAAGCCCATGGGTGCCAGGGGCTGGTGTGTCGCTTGCCCGATGAATCACAGCGGGCGACCATGCTTGACGCTGCCGGGGCACTGCCGCAACTGGCCATTAGCCACCGTGTGGCCAGCGATTGCGAGCTGATTGCCAACGGGGCCTATAGCCCCTTAACCGGCTTTATGGATCAGGTCGGCGCGCAGTCGGTTATCGATTCGATGCGCTTGCCGACGGCAGCCGGGGAAGTCGTCTGGGCGTTGCCCGTTCTATTACCGGTTCCCGATACCTTTTCGGTGGTCGAGGCAGGGCAATCAGTGGCTCTGGTTGACCCGGATCAGCGGGTGATTGCCGTTGGTGAGTTGGGACAACTGTTCGAGCTGGATCTGCACCACTATGCCCAGTCGGTGTACCAAACCACCGATGGCGCCCATCCGGGCGTGGCGGCTTTGATGGCGGCTGGCAATCGGTTTGCCGCCTTTGAACTGACGGCGTTGTTGAATCGCCCGCGACGGGATTTGTCGACCGACCGGTACTTTCTGGACCCGGCCCAAACCCGGGCCGAGATAGCACGCCGGGGATGGCAGACCGTTGTGGCGTTCCAAACCCGTAATCCCATTCATCGGGCGCATGAATACCTGATTAAATGTGCCATGGAACCCCTCGACGGGGTGCTGATTCATCCGCTGGTTGGCGAGACGAAACCGGACGATATTCCGGCCGATGTGCGGATGCGCTGCTATGAAGCCTTGGTGCAAGGCTACTTTAATCCTGAACGGGTCATGCTTAGCGCGTTTCCGGCAGCCATGCATTACGCCGGGCCGCGCGAAGCCGTGCACCACATGATTGCTCGGAAAAACTACGGCTGCACCCACATGATTATTGGCCGCGACCATGCCGGTGTGGGAGACTACTACGGCACCTATGATGCCCAGGTGCTGGTAGACACCGTTGCCGACGCGCTGGGTATTGTGCCGTTGAAGTTTGAGCATGCGGTCTACAGCAAGCACTGTGCCGGCATGGTTAGCATGAAGACAGCACCCGTTCGAAAAGAGGACACCGTGTTTTTAAGCGGCAGCGCTGTTCGGGCCATGCTGGCCAACGGCCAACGGCCTCCGGCCGAGTTTACCCGGCCCGAAGTGGCCGATATTTTGATTGAGTGGGCGACAATCTCTTCTTGAAATGAGGGCAACAGTGCTTCGATGGTTCAACGGCAATTGGCGGCCCATGGCCAGGGATCCACAGACGTACCTGACGCTGGTGGCCATTGGTGTTTTGGTGATTCTGGGCCTTAAATCGGCCTTGGAACTCGACAGGTGGTTTGACACCTGGTCGTACCACTTGCCATTTGCGGCCCGGTTGTGGGGAATTGTTGGCCCTGACCAGTTTGATTTCCAACACAGGACGTCTTGGTTTGCGGGGTTTACCAAGTTGGGGCACTGGCTTGAGGGTGGGGTGTGGGCGTTAACCGGACGGGCCAGCACGGCCAGCCTTGTCAGCTATTTTTCGTTTGTTGCGCTGGTGATGGCATCGGCCCGGTTGCTTCGGCTGTCGTTTGCCATGGTGTGCTTTGCTTTCTTGAATGTGCCTTTGTTGGGTTATCTGATTAGGGTCACCTCGAACGATTTGTTGGACAACATGTTTGCGACGTTGATGATATTGTGCGCCATGCGCTGGTACTGGTGCACCGGTAAGGAAACACAGGCACCTGGCACACGACTATACTGGCTGGGGGCGGTGGTGGTGTTGGGGGCTCTGGCCACCTATACCAAGTTTCAGATGGTGCCGGTGGTGGTGTTTACGCTAACGGCAGTGGCTTGCCGCGCCGTTTATGTAGCCTGGCGCGATTTGGGCAACGGGTGGGCGTTTTTGAGATGGATTGTGCTGAAACTGTTGCCCATTAGCATGGCTGTGTTTGGGTTGGTGTTTTTCTTTAACCTTAAAAACATGGTGGTGTATGCCCATACCCCGTATTTGAGCAACCCGTTTTATCCGATAACCCTTGAAGGCATGGGGTTGTATGTGCCGGGCGTGGTTTCAGGTGATTTCCGAAACTATCTGGCCCCGGATCATCTGGAGACCATGCCCCAGCCCTATTTATGGGGCATTTCAATGCTGCGCGACTGGGGCGGATTGAATCCGTGGCACTTAAAATCGGGGGTGTTGGGTGGGTATGGCTTGATATACCTGACGTTTCACCTGGTCTGGTTCATGGTCAACGCCCTGTGGTCAACCTGTACCCATAAAAAAACCTATGTGGCGGTCATGCTCGTCTTGACCTTGACCACGCCGTTTTTACCCAATGCCTTTGTGCTGCGCTATTACCTGTACTGGTTTATTCTGTTGATTCTGTTTAACTGTGTCATGGCGGGTGGGTTGTTTTCGTTTGCGCCGGCCTGGCGTAAACAGTATCAGGTTGTCTTA
>JAGQHJ010000060.1 GCA_020431915.1 Cyanobacteria bacterium HKST-UBA04
CAGGCCGTTGATCCCAACGATCCCAACGTGGCCTACCACGTTCGCGTGACTGATTACGCCTACCGCGACGACAACAATGTCGAGCGGCACCAGCTGAACTACTATTTTTCGACCGACGGTGGCCACGGCTTCTCCAGCGGGTCCTCCAAAAAATCGGTATACGCTGACGTGGCCGACTACCACCTCCAACGCGGGGATCTGGAAGCCGCCAGCTTCTTCCATGACCTGGCCGCACTGAATCTGGATCAAAACGGCGACGGCCAAGTAGACTTCCAGGAAGTGACCAGCCAACTGGGCACCACCATTACCAACGAAACTATTGCCGCCTTCCAGGCCGGCCAGGCACTACCCACCACTGGGGTACGCCCCGCCATTACCCGAAGTACCAGTTTTGACCGGGCCCAAGCCGCTGCCACCGAAACCCAGGAGCACGTCTATGCCTTGTTTGAAGGCCTTTTGGGTCGTGAACCCGAAGCCGATCAGTCCAACTACTGGATTAGCCAAATTAATGCAGGCCAGCTGAGCCTGGATGAAGTGGCTGCCCGACTCCTGCAGTCTGCCGGGTTTGCCACCTACGGCGACCAGACCCTGAGACGAAACATGAGCTTGTACGGTGCCCCTGAAACCGTGAACTACACCGGTTTTGCAACGGAGCTATACCACGCCTTCCTGGGCCGGGCCCCTGAAAACGATGCCGTGGTGGCCACCTGGGCCAACCAGATTCGCGAAAAGGAACAGGCCCTGCTGCAGGAACAGCGGGATCAAGGGGTGACGTACCCCGATACCGTCAAGGCACGCGCCTTGGCCTTTGGCCAGGCCGTGGCCAACTTTATCCGCTCCAACGAGTTTCAGGCCCTGATGGGTTAGCCCCGCTCGGCCAAGGGCTTAAGCGGCTTGTAGGCTGGCCCGTTGTACCCCGATTTGGGCCGCATAAGGCGGTTGTTGTCCAACTGCTCGATGACGTGGGCCGCCCACCCGGCCACCCGGCTGGCGGCAAACAGCGGCGTATACAAATCGATGGGTAGCCCCATCATGTAGTACACGTAGGCTGCCGGAAAGTCCACGTTGGTGTGCAAACCTTTTTCGCGCATCATCACCTGCTCAACCACATCGGCCAGATCGTGCCAGGTGGCGTCGCCCTTCTGCTCGCTGAGCTGGCGGCCCAGTTCCTTGAGGATGGGTGCGCGCGTATCGCCATGCTTGTAGACCCGGTGACCAAAGCCCATGATTTTCTTTTTCTGGGCCAGGGCGTCCATAACCCAGGCTTCGGCCTTGTCGGCCGCCCCGATTTCCTTGAGCATGACCATGGCCTTTTCGTTGGCCCCCCCATGCAACGATCCCTTGAGGGTGGCCACGGCTGCCGTAATGGCCGAATGCATGTCGCTGAGCGACGAGCAGGTAACGATAGCGGAAAACGTCGAGGCGTTGTACCCGTGCTCGGCGTACAGCACCATGGAAATGTCGAAGGTTTTGACGGTCAGCGCATCGGGCTTTTGGCCGTTAAGCATATAGAAGAAGTTGGCCGAGTGCCCCAGCGACGGGTCGGGCTGGGTAGGCGGCAAGCCCTGCTGGGCGCGGTAAACCGTGGTAATAAGGGTGGGAATTTTGGCAATGAGACGGATGGCCTTTTCCACGTTGGCTTCGTGGTCAAGCTGCTGGGCTTGCGTGTCCCAGTGCCCCAACAGCGAGACGCCGGTGCGCAGGGCATCCATGTAGTTGACCCCTTTGGGCAGCGACACCATCGCATCAATAATGGGCTGCTCCAAGCTGCGCTGGCTGCCAATCTTCTGCTGGAACCCGGCCAGTTGATCCGCGGTGGGCAGCTCGCCGTACAGCAACAGGTAAGCCACTTCCTCGTACACACAATGCTCGGAAAGTTCGCGTACATCGTAGCCTCGGTACAACAGGGTGTCGCGCTCGGTGTCGATAACCGACACAGAACTGATACCGGCAATCACGCCTTCCAAGCCCGGTTTATAATCCGTGGCACTACACGCCTTGGTGGCTTCCATCGACACACTCCTTGATCAATTCGGATAAGGCCTTATCCTGATCATTATACGCAGAATAAGCCAATAACTCATACAACGATTGACGGGTTTGCATCCGTTCGAGCCAATTTGCTTGTGACCCGGTGGCCTTGAGATCGCCCAAAAACTCGGCCAACGCACCGGCCATAACCCGAAAACAGCTCATCGGGAAGATCACCATCTTGTACCCCATGGCCTCAAACTCGGCCTCACTGAGCATGGGGGTTTTTCCAAATACGGTCATGTTGGCCAGCAGCGGCACGTCGTGCAGTTGCTCGGCAAAGCGGGCAAATTCCTCGCGTTGGGTCAGCGCCTCGATAAAAATGGCGTCGGCACCCGCCGCTACATAGGCCTTGGCGCGGGTCACGGCCGCGTCAAAACCTTCCACGGCTGCGGCATCAACACGGGCAATCACCACAAAATCGGGGTTCGTTCTGGCCGAGCAGGCTGCCGCCACCTTCTGCTGCATCGCCGCTATGGAAATGATCTGCTTGCCGTCCAGGTGGCCGCAACGCTTGGGTGCCACCTGATCCTCGATATGCAGGCCCGCCAGGCCCCGTTGCTCGAACAACTGCACGGTGCGCATCACGTTGAAGGTTTCGCCAAAGCCGGTGTCGGCATCGCAAATACAGGGCACACCCACCGCGTTGGCAATATGCCCGGCCAAGTCGGCCACCTCCTGAACCCCCAGCAGGCCAATGTCGGGGTAACCCGTCAGACCGTTAATGAGCCCGGCGCCGGTAATGTACACCGCCTCGAAACCAGCCTGCTCGATAAGCCGGGCACTAAGGGCATTGAAAGCCCCGGGCATCACGACAATGCCCTTCTGGTTCAGGCGTTGGCGAAACTGCCGGGCCATGCCCGTTTTGGGGCTAACCGGCAGCGTGATTGGGGGTGGGGCGGGACACATAAAACAGGCGTTACTTTCTCTAAACCGAAAAACCGAAGCTTTAACAGCTAAGCCAGCCTAGACACACTAGACACAAAAGGCCTCCAGAATAATGGAGAGATCCGTCTCGTTTTCCAGGTTCCACAGCTTGGGCAGCACAAACTTGATTTGCCCGTCACTGAGCATCGGCGAAGCCAGGCGCATGAACTTGTCGACCACTTCCTCGTCGGTCATGGGGTTTTCGGCATGGCCGCGCGGGTAGCTGACAAGCTTTTCGTGCACCGTGCCGTCTTCCATCGTCACGCGCAGGCGGTTGGGAATGCCCTTGGGATAGCCGGCTGTCAGCTCGGCATCGCGATGCATCTTGATTTTCTGGATGAGCGACTTGATGACGGGGTTGGCCAGGTGGGCCTCATCGAACTGATCCATCCAGATGTCGCCGTCGACCAGGGCGGCCGCCACGCAGTAGGGCATACTGTGGTCGGCGGTTTCGCGGCTGGTGGGGAACCACTTTTCCTCTTCCCCGCCAATGATGTCGACAGCCGCATCAAAGCTGTCAATGTCGATGGCCTTGATTTTCGACACGTCGCCAATAGCCGGGCGCAATTGCAGCGCGGCATCAATGGCGCTTTGCGAATGGTACTCGGCCGGCCAGAACTTGATGTAGGTGCGGTTGATCATGTAATCGTCTTTGTTCTTGCCCGTGCCGCCCATATCGGCCAGCTCAAACGGCCCGGAGCATTGGTTTTTGAACCCCATTTCGCCGTCAAAAATATGGCTAGGCCCCGTCATCCCATGCCATGCCAGGCGGGCGGCAAACACGGCGTTGCGCGACGCGTTGGCAAAGGCCGCTCCTTTCCAGTGGCTAAGCATACCCACGCGCGCCTGGCGCATGGCCACGTTGGGCACACCGCTCAGGGCAATGGCCTGCCGGGTTTCCTTCTCGTTGAGCTTAAGGATCTTGGCGGCCCCCAACACCGCCGAGTAAGCCCCGTAGGTGACATGATCCCAGCCATTGGCACGAATCGAAGCGGCATCGCACAGGCGGCACTGGATTTCGTAAGCCAGGGCAATGGCCGTAATGATTTCCTTGCCGGTGGCCCCTTCCGGCTCGGCCAGGGCAAACACCGCCGCAATGTTGTCGCTGGGGTGGGCCGGCTCAAGCGACAGGTAGGTGTCGTTGTAGTCGAGGTAGCGCATCAGCAGGCCGTTGGCAAAAGCCGCCATCTCCGGCGACGAGGTATGGTACGTGCCAATCAGCGTGGCGCCATAATGGGGCGATTCGGCCGTGTGGGCCACACTGCGGGCTATCTTGGCCGGGTCGCTTAAAAACGCCCCCATCGAACAACCCAACGAATCGATGATGCGGCGTTTAACTTCATGCACCACCTGCGGGGGCAACTTGTCATAGCTAACCCACTGGCAGTAGTCGGCCATCTGTTCGACGACGGCATCTTTCTCGGTGACGGCTTTTTTCTCGGCGACCGTTGACATTGGTTTGCAAAACCCCAAAACAACAAGACTGGGTTTCCAATGTAGCACAAACCCGCACGGGCACTCAAATAGCACCACCCCTCATCCCTCATCCCCCATGCCCCACACCCTGGTTTGACACGCACCAGGTCGTCGTGTCCGTTGCGCTTGGCGACGCTTCTGCTAGAATGGTCAAAATACTTTACTTCCAATAGTAAGCCGTGTCCGGGCGGCCTGTCAGCCAGTCCGGAAAAACGCCAAAGGAAGCCGCGCCTGCTTGATGACCCCGCACCCCACCCAAACAAATACCGTTCTGAGCCAGCAAGACCTGCTTGAAGCCGGTTTAAACCGGGGCCCAGCCGATAACCCGCCTCGGGAAATTCCCCGCCTGATTGGCATGGACCTGGCCGCCCTCGAAGCGATGCTGGCCGACTGGGGCGAACCGGCCTTCCGTGCCCGACAGCTCCATAGCTGGATTTACGTGCATGCCGTCCGCGACATCGAGGCCATGACCAACCTGAGCAAGGGCCTGCGCAACCGCCTGCACCAGGACACCCGTCTGGGGCAGTTGGAGCTGGTTGACAAACAAATCAGCCGCGACGGCACCACCAAGTACCTGTTTCGCCTGCAAGACGGCAACGTCATCGAGTCGGTCTGGATGCCTTTCCAGGAACGGGAGTCCACCAGCATTTGCGTGAGCACCCAGGTGGGCTGCGCCGTCAACTGCGGGTTTTGTGCCACTGGCAAGCTGGGGCTGAAGCGTCACCTGAGCGCGGCCGAGATTGTGGAGCAACTGCTGTACGTACGCCACGACAGCGGCCAGCCCATTAACAACCTGGTGTTTATGGGCCAGGGCGAACCGCTACACAACTACGACGCCTTTATTGAAGCCTTGCGCCTGATTAACCAAAGCGCCGAGCTGGGCATGCGCCATATTACCGTGTCGACGGCCGGGTTGGTGCCACAAATCCGAAAATTAGCCGACGAGCAACTACAGCTCACCCTGGCCGTTTCGCTCCATGCCCCCGACGACGACACGCGCAACCGCTTTATGCCCATTAACCAGCGCTACCCGATTGCCGAGCTAATGGGTGCCCTCCAGTACTATTACGATCAGACCCACCGGCGCCTGACCATCGAGTACATCCTGCTGGCCGGCCTCAACGACAGCGATGCGCACGCCCAGGCCCTGGGCAACCTGCTTGAGACGCTGCACTGCAACATCAACCTTATTCCGTACAACCCCATCGGGGCCGAGTACGGGTTTAAGCGTCCCGATCGCCTGGCTTGCCTGCGCTTTAAACGGACCCTGGAAGCCCACAGCCGGCACAAGGTGACCATTCGCCTGGAGCGCGGTACCGACATTGACGCGGCATGCGGCCAACTGGCCAACCGCCATCAGGCACCCGCCCGGTCTTAATCAGCACCAGCCAAGGGCTAGGATTTGCGGCGTCGGGTCAGGGCGGCCAGGCCAAAAAAGCCCAGGGCCGACGAGATTAGCCCGCCGGTTGCGGCGACGCCGCCCACCGTACTGTAGCCGGCCGCGGTTTTAAAGCCGTTCTTGGCATCATGGTGGATGTCGACCTGGTCGGCCACCGTGGGCAGGGCTGCCGAAGTAACCGTGCAGCCCCCCGTGGCCAGCGATGTGGCCAACAATACCTTGCCTGCGGCACGGGCGGCCTTGTTAGCCGCACCCCGCAGCCATCGGCTTGGGGCCCCCGTAATGGCGTCGGTGCCCGGCAGTTGGCTGGCCACAGAGGCCACCGTTTGTCTGCCGGCCGCCACCGTTTGATCGCCGACGGCATGGACCACGTCGACCACATCCGCGGCCGGCCCCTGAAGGCTCTGGGGCAGGTTTGTCAGCAACTTGTCGACGGCGGGTCGAATTTGGCGCGGCCCGGCCGGATTGGGCAAAGCGGCTTCAGGCGCCGTACTACCGAACGTTGGTACGGCACCGGCGAACGTTGGCACGGCACCGGCCGTAGGGTGTACGTGAGACACACTGGACACACTGGACACACGGGACACACTGGACATAAAAACGGGTTCCTTAATGGTGGCTTCTTGAAACAGAGGCTTAGAAATAGAAGCTTGGAAGCAGGTACCGACAGAGACTGGCAGATACGGTGACATGCGCCCGCCTTTCGTGAGGCCAAGCCACACCTGAGACAAACAACAACGGAAACAACGACACAATTGATAGGCGAGTAACACCCACTTAAACACCCCTGAACCCCCAAACGTGCGCTTTTTTCTTACCCCTCTTTTTTTTCTCTCTCTCTCGTTTCGCGCCTCCCAAAAAAGCGACGGGCCCAAAACCCAATGAAGCCCAACAAAACCCGATGAAACCCGATGCAACCCTGTAAAAACAGACCGCTTTACAACTACTTTCAGCGTCGTAGCTTTTGGCCTAAACTGGGCTTTATGGTTTAGTCGCGTGGTTTCGCAGCGTCTTGATCGTCTTGAGCCTTAGTTTAAACCGCGTTTCGGGCCCTGCTTTTCAACACGACTTTTAACCCCATACCGTTTTTTTATGCGTTTCTTTGGTTTCCCCACCGCTTTCTGGCCACATTGGGCTTCGTACGACTGATGCGTATCACTGCTTCCCCTCCCCGTTTCTCTTCCTTATTCCAGCTTCGCCAGAATGGCCGGCCCGTAACCGGGCCCTTGCCGGGCGACCAGGTGCAGGCGATGGCCGACCGCATTGAGGCCAGCGAGCTGCAATGGCACCGGCGCGAACTGAACGGCCTGCCCGAAGGCATGGCCGAAAACCAGTGCGTGCCGATGCACCTGGTACGTATCGGCGCCAACCGGTATCTGGCCACCCTCGACACCTGCCTCGACTTTTACCGGCACCTGCTGGCCGGCTATTTTGGCGAAGACGACCCCATGGTGAACCACCTGAACGACCCGGCCCATCAGCTGTTTACCCCTTCCTGCATGTTTGCCTGCGTGCTCGATCGGGTCCGCGCCATTCCGCGCCCGTTTACCCAGATGCTCGAAGCCCTGCATTTTGACGAAGATGCGGCACAAACGGCCCTGCCCTTCGAACTACTGGCCTCGGATTGAACCTCATCGCCTTTGATAAAAACCCCTTTGACAGAAACACTTTGACAGGAACAAGTGTATTTGCGACGATAGTAGGAATATTGCAGTCTCTGTCCCGTGCTGGCCTGGCTAGACGCCTTATGTTTACCCAGACGAGCTTACGAATACCTAACGTTTGCGAGACCTCCCCGTAATGATACCCGCCCTGACGCCTGTTTTGGCCCAGTCTAGGCAGCCATACCCTAGGCAACTAGACTCTAGGCAAGCCGCTGCTCCGCCTGCTCCCCTTCGGCACTGCCCGACACCGGGCTTCGGCGAGCTGTATGAACTGCGTACCCGTAACGGGCCGCTAAAAACCCCACCCACCCAAGATCAGATGGACGCCATTGGCACCGTCGTGCGCAACAGCGTCAACGGCCATGTGGTTCCCGCAGACGAGCTGATTGCCACGGTTGTCTTCAGGCACAACGAGACCTTTTACTGCCTGAGCAAAGTGGATGCCCTGAACTTTTACCGCAAACTGCTCGATATCTGGGAGCACCAGGGCAACCGCCAGCTTTTGGGACACATGAACCAACACCCCGATGATATCAGCCTTTGCCCGGCCTTCACCGCCCTGCTGGTGAGGCTGTACAGTCAAGCCCCGAAACCCTTGATACTCCAAACCATTGCCCATACCATGGAATCGGTGGTCCCGCGTCCGCTGGTGGTGCAAGCCTAAGCCTAAATGCCCGTGCCACAACAGTCTTCTGGAGCCACATGGCGCTATATGGAGCCTCCCAAGCCCCTTATGATACCAGCCTTACACACAGTACCCGCTAACCGCCCAGCCTTCGGCACACCGTTTGGTCCAGCCTTCGGCACCCTCTATCGCTTGCGCTACAAGGGCAAGGCCCTGCCACGGCCTCTTCAAAGCCACGAGCTGGGGACGGTCGCCAGCCGTATTTATCACCAGGAAGACACGAGCCTTTGCCACAACGGTTTTGGCATGCCGGCGGTGCAAACCCAGGCGGGCAAAAACTATTACATCGCCACCTTCAAGGATGCCCTGGACTACTACCGGCTGATTTTCGGCTTATGGGAGCACACCGGCACCCACCGCCTGATGGCCCAACTGAACCGCCAGCCCGACGCCCAACTGATTGAAAACACCGTGCTGCACCAGCTGGCCCGTCTCATTGTGAGCGCCCCAAACGCCATCAAAACCGAGGTGGGGCAAACCCTGGTTCGGCAAAAAGCCGGTGATATTGTGGGTTTTGAGCTGTATGTGCCCGACTAAGCCCGATTAAGTCCAAGGCGGCTGGGCACGTGCTGTCTTTTTGATATATTTAAAATATAAAGAAATGTAACAAATATAGTTTAAATATATCAAAAAAATATCTTAAGTTTGTTTTTATGCAAACAAGCGACATTGGAAAAGGCCTCGATGCCTTTAGAGGAGAATTAGCACTATGCAAGTCAATGATTATGCCAACAAGATTTTGGCCCAATCGCAACCGGCACCGGTACAGGAAGGCGTGGCCGAGCTGGCCGAAAAAGCCAAGACCGACTACGTGGCCTTTTTAATGGTTGGCAGCAAGCCGCAAAACCTCAGCAACCAAGTCGGTTCGCTGTCTGGTGGCAATGCCCTGACCATGTTCGATCGCGACGCCTCGAACAGCTTCCTGCTGGCCAACGCCTAACCCCCCCCACTAACCCCGTTTTTCATACCCCCACACTTTATCCCCATCCCCTACACGTTAACCATACCTTTTGGCCGTGCTGGCACTTGTCCCCCCTGCCAGCACGGCTTTATCTTTTGTTGGGTCTTTTGCCTCAAGTTTGTTTTCTTCGTAAGAGGATTCAGGGGGGCTCGATGCCCCCCTAAGACCTCCTCACACACCCCCTTCTTTGCTGTACCGATCAGCCCCTAACGGGGGTGGGGGTGCCGAGGGGGCGGGGGGACTGGCCGCACGGCGGCCAGGGTGGGCCGTCTCAGCGAGCCGCGGAGCCTACCCAAGCACAGGGCAGAGCGGTGGTTACACTTGATGGCGAGCAGGCGGTGGCGTAGCCACGCGCTTCGGCCCACACCCCCTGCCCCTCAGCGGGGGTTGGTAGGGGGCTGGCCCCCTACCAAAGCAAACCGCTTTAAGCCTTCGCCAAGGCGATACAAGACACGCGCCCTCACGAAGAAAAAGCAAACTACAGTTTGCATCAAGCCTAAAGAGGCGCGGGTCGGTCAAACCCCCTGATGGGACCCAAAGCAAGCAAACGAAAACATGCCTCAAGCCGCACAGGCTTAAAAAACCCCCATTGCCGGGACCGGCAACAGGGGTTTAAAAAATGCCTTTTGAAAAAACCTAAGCCAGGGCCTTCTTGGCCTGCTCGGCAATGGCCGTAAACGCCTTGGCGTCGCGCACGGCAATGTCGGCCAGCACCTTGCGGTTGAGGTCGATTTGGGCACGCTTGAGGCCGTTGATGAACTGGCTGTAGCTTAAGCCATTAAGGCGCGCGGCAGCGTTAATCCGGGCAATCCAGAGGCGACGGAAATCGCGCTTCTTGGTACGGCGGTCGCGGTAGGCGTACTTCAACGCCTTCATGACGGCCTGGTTGGCAATGGTAAACTTCTTGTGGCGGCTGGCCCGGAAACCCTTGGCCAGTTTCAAGATTTTTTTATGGCGGCGTCTGAGTACGGTGCCGCGTTTAACACGAGACATGGGCGATTCTTCCTTACTTGGCGCGGGGGATCGGCGCGGGGGTTAAGTGCTGTACTTCTTGTTTCGGTAAGGCAACTGGAACGTTACCTTGTTTTCGTTGGCCGGGCTTAATTCCGTCCAGCCTTCCAAACGCCGTTTGCGCGAACCACTTTTCTTGGTGTTTAAGTGGCCCCGCCAGCCCTGACGGTGCAAAATCTTGCCCGAACCAGAGATCTTGTAGCGCTTGGCGCCCGATTTATGGGTCTTCATTTTGTATTTAGCCAAAGCTGCATACTCCAACAGAATCACACGATATAACGGTATAACAGACGTCGCCGCCATGGGCGAGCCCACTATTATAGCCAAAGCCCCCGGACGGATGCAAATCCTAATCGGCTTGCGGGGATGCAAAAGCCTATTCGGCTTTAGGCTTGCTGGCAGACGCCTTGGACGCCTTGGACGCCGTGGACGCCGTGGCCGGTTTTTTGGCGGCGGGCTTGGCAGCGGGTTTAGCCGCCGGTGCTTTGGCCGCCGGTGCTTTTTTGGCCGGGGCCGGCTTGTCTTCAGCCTCCTGGGCCGATTCTACCGCTTCGGCAGGCGTGTCGTCGGCAGCAGTGTCGGCAGCGGTATCCGTGCTGGCCGTGGTGGGCGTGATGGCCGTGGTGGCATCAGCCGGGGCTTCCGTTTCGACCACCACCAGGGCCTCGGTGGGCACAATGACCGGCAGGTGATCGGTATCATCGGTATCATCGGAGGCGGCTGGGGCAGGTTTGGCAGCCGGCTTGGTGGATGACTGTGGCTGGGATTGGGATTGGGCTTGGGCTTGGGATTGGGCTTGGACCTTGATACCCTTGCCCGGAGCCACGATGACAATGACCTGGCGGCCTTCCATCTTGGGCATGGCCTCGGCCTCGGCCTCGCTGCCCAGGTGCTCGACAAAGCGTTTGGCCAGGGCATGGGCCAGGTTGGCGTGCTGCATTTCGCGGCCCTTAAGGCGAATAGAGAGCTTGACCTTGTGGCCCTGCTCTAAAAACTTGCGGCTGCGCGACAGCTTGACGTCGTAGTCGTGCTTGTCGATGCGCACCGTCATCTTGACTTCCTTGACTTCGACGTTGTGCTGGTTCTTGCGGGCTTCCTTGGCCTTTTTGTCGCGTTCGAACTTGAACCGGCCGTAATCCATAACCCGTACCACCGGGGGTGACGAGTCCAGGCTCATCACAATCAGGTCCAATCCCTGCTCCTCGGCAATCCGTTCGGCTTCCTGACGGCTGACCACCCCCCGGTTCTCGTCGTCTACAATCAAACGCACTTCGTCGGCTTTAATTCGGTCGGTTAAGAGCTGGGGTCCTTTGTCTTGGGGACGGGTGGTGGGGAAGCGGGAACGGTTTTTCATACAGGTTAATCGGGGTCTCCAAATTACTAACAACGAGAGAAACGATGCACTTGAGGCCTATTGGGCACCTATTGGGCACCTATTGAGCACATACCGGGCGCATACCGGGCGCATACCGGGCGCGTCGCAACACGTGCGTGCGGCACAGACGGCCTGGCACCAAAGGTATCGACGACGGGTGCAGAAAGCTTAAGCGGTCACACGGTATGCACCCATCATACTAAACAATGAACCGCCCGTCACGTCGAGATTGTCGCATTCGGGCCCCCTAGATTGTAACACTTTGTTACAGCCCGCATGCCCGGATGCCGTCTGCCGCCCGTCATGGGCTTGTCATGCGCCTTTAGCGGGCCTTTAGCGGGCCTTTAACGCGTTTGGAACAACCGCCGGGACTCGACCAACACCGGCAGGCCCCGAATAACGCAGAAGACGACCGTCAGCCAGACCAGCCCCTGGACACCGACGGCCAGCGGTTGGTAAATGGGCCAGGTGGACGCCTGCGGGTGATGGACCAGGATAAGCAGCGAGAACACCACGGCCTTGCACACGGCATACAGCCATCGGCTGGCTCGCGAGCTGGTTAGCAACACCCCCAAAGCCGTTTGCTGCAGGCTGGTGGTGCCAAACGCCGTGTATCCTTGCTCCAGGGCCATGGCCCGCAGGGCGTCGACCACCATGCCCCGCACCAGAAACACCAGCGGCACGGCCACCGGCACCCAGCCCAGGCTCAGGTAGCCAATCCAGAACACCATTTCCGTAATGCGATCGCAGAGGATGTCGACGACGGCCCCCATTTTCGAGGCCTCGCCGAGGCGCCGGGCGGCCCAGCCATCGAGGCCGTCCATCCAGATAATGGCCACGCTCAGGGCAAAACATCCCCAAAACCCCCCACTCCCCCAGAGCCCCATCATCGTCAGCCCCTCGGCAGAAATCGCGCCGACATGCGGTAGGGGATGCGGCATGGCATGCGGGGCAAACAGCTGGTGAAGCAACCCGACCAGCACCAGGGCCAGGCCGGCACGCAGGGCCGAAATGGCATTGGCCACGTTGCCTTTTAAACAACCGTCTTTTAAACAAACGCCTTTTAAACAAACCATGCCCCCAGTCTACCTGCTTTGCCCCCGGTTGAGGAAGCACCCCGCCCTGGCCCTAAAACAGGCCTGACCATCGCCATGCCCCACCCGACATTACCAAACGCCGCCTTTAACCCGAAACTGTTACATGGCCCAAAAACAGGGCAAGACCCGTGCCCCGACCGGCCGTTTTTTAGAAAAGACGGCGGTTTTGGCCCCGTCCGAACAAAGGATGTATTGACACACGATGGGGCAACAGGCTACAAGCAGTGAGGGATTCGCGTCACTTTTCCCCGGTTTGAGGAACCCCTTGATTCCCCGCCGCGCCGCGCCCACCCGCGCCCTGACGCCTGCCCCACGCGTTTCAGCAACCCGTTTGCAACCCCTTGCCCAATAGGAGGATCCGTTACAGTATGCGATCCCTTTCCTTCATCCACCGGCGCAACAACCGCCTGATAGATTTTATTTTTCAAGACACCACCGACGACGACCCGCTTGAAACCCTTCGGCCCGAAGCCAAGCAAGAAGCGTTCTGGTCCACCCTGGTCAAGTGGGTTTACAAAAAGTAACCCGGCACAGGGCGCCTGTTGCAGCGTTTTGCGACGTCTGTCTTCTGTAAAGGCCACCGCTGTCTATGCTAGACTGTGGTGACGCAGTATCGCACACCGTTGAGATAGGGTGTTTCATTGTGTCGTTGAGTCATTGCGTAATGGCGTGATGACGATCCGAATGGCCACACCCTTTGTCCTGTCTGTCGACCCAGTTGCCCTGCCTGTCGACCCCGCATGACCGGCAAAAAAGCACCCGACGTATCGAGCGACTACTGCCTTGTAGAGGTAATCGCGCAGGGGGTTTCATCCCGACACCGTGTCTAAAACCGTGCCCAACACCTTGCCCCAACCCGTGCCTCAATCCGTGCCTCAATCCGGGTCGGCCGACCCCTCGCCTGCGCGGATGCGCAAGCCCGACTGGCTGAAAATTGCCCTGCCCAAGGGCGGCACCTTTGCCTCGGTCAAGTCGCTTGTGACGTCGCAGCAACTGGCCACCGTTTGCCAGGAGGCACGCTGCCCCAACATTGGCGAATGCTGGGCCGGGGGTACCGCCACCCTGATGCTGATGGGCGACACCTGCACGCGCGCCTGCAAGTTTTGCCACATTAACACCGGCAACCCCAAGGGCTGGCTGGACGACGAGGAGCCGGCCAAGGTGCTGCACACCGTAAAAACCATGGGCCTGCGCTACGTGGTGCTGACCTCCGTGGATCGTGACGATTTGCCCGACGGCGGGGCCGACCACTTTGCCCGTACCGTGGCCACCCTAAAAACCCACCTGCCCGACCTGATGGTTGAAACCCTCATCCCCGACTTCAGCGGACGCCCGGGCCCGCTGCGCCACCTGATGGCCAGCCATCCCGACGTGGTGGCCCAAAACATCGAGACCGTCCGACGCCTGACCCACCCGGTTCGCGACCCTCGGGCCGGCTACGAGCAGACCCTGGGCGTGCTGCGACAGGTAAAGGCCGAACGCCCCGACATCTACACCAAGTCGTCGCTGATGCTGGGCCTGGGCGAGACCGACGACGAGGTGCTTGATACCCTGAAAGACCTGCGGGCCGTTGGCACGGACATTGTAACCCTGGGCCAATACCTGCAGCCCAGCAAAAAACAGCTGCCCGTGCAGCGCTACGTAACCCCGGACGCCTTTAGGCAGTGGGAAACCGTGGCCCTCGACCTGGGATTTATGACCTGCGCCGCCGGCCCCCTGGTTCGAAGCTCGTACAAGGCTGCCGAACAGTTTCTGCTGGGCCTTAAGCGACAACGGGCCGAAATTCAAGCCCCAACCGATGATAGCCGATACTCCAACCGGCAGCACCCGGCCCCCCCCCCCCCCCCAACCCGCCTCTCCCCCCCCCCCCCCCCCCCCCCCCCCCCCCCCCCCCCCCCCCCCCCCCCCCCCACAAAAACTTTCTCCCCCCCCCCACCCCTTTTTTACAACCCCAACCAACCCC